>JAICXV010000560.1 GCA_025934545.1 Verrucomicrobiia bacterium | reverse complement strand
GATTCAGCTTTTCCTCATCTACTACGGCCTCCCGCAAATCGGCATCCGCCTCAACGCGTTTTGCGCTGCGATTCTCGGCCTCGGCCGCAACTACGCCGCGAACGAAGCGGAAAATTATCGCGCCGGTATCCAGGCGATTCCGCACGGCCAAACCGAAGCCGCGCAAGCGCTGGGCATGACGCGCAAACAATACGTGCGCCACATCATTTTGCCGCAAGCGATGCGCCTGGTCATCCCGCCTGTGACCAACGATTTCATCGCAATGTTCAAAGATTCGTCTATAGTATCGGTCATCACCATGGTCGAACTGACGAAGGTTTATGGGATGCTGGCGATGTCCACTTACGATTACATCGGACTCGGGTTAATGACCGCCGCGATTTATTTCGCGCTGAGTTATCCCGCGTCCATCTTTGCAAACTACCTCGAAAGGAAATGGGCGTATGATCGCCGTTAACCAACTCGTCAAATCGTATCACTCGAACCGCGTCCTTCACGGCATCGACCACGATCAGAATCGCGGCGAAGCCGTCGTGCTCATCGGTCCGAGCGGCTGCGGCAAAAGCACGTTTCTCCGCTGCCTCAACCAACTGGAAATCGCCGACTCCGGCAGCATCACCATCGACGGCGTCACCATTCAAGGCGGACGCGCTCCGAAAAATTCCGAAGAACGCGAACAGCAACGCCAACTGCGCATGCGCGCCGGCATGGTCTTTCAACAATTCAATTTGTTCCCGCACCTGACCGTTCTGCGCAACATCACCGAAGCGCCGATGGTCGTGAAAGGCGAATCCCAGGAAGAGGCCGAGCAGCGCGCCCGAATGTTGCTCAAGAAAGTCGGCCTCGAACACAAAGCCGAAGCGTATCCCGCGCAATTATCCGGCGGCCAACAACAGCGCGTCGCCATCGCCCGCGCTCTCGCGATGCAACCGCAAGTGATGCTCTTCGATGAACCGACCAGCGCGCTCGATCCCGAGCGTCGCGACGAAGTTCTAAAAGTAATGCGCGATCTGGTCGAGGAAGGCATGACCATGATCGTGGTCACGCACGAAATGCGATTCGCCCGCGAAATGGCCGATGAAGTTTTGTTCTTCGATCAAGGTCGCGTCGCCGAATCGGGTCCGCCTGAAAAAATCTTCGACGATCCCGAGTTTCAGCGCACGCGCGATTTTGTGATGCGAAGCACCAAGCGCTAACACAGCGACTGTCTCAGGGAAAATAACAACAACGGTTCAAGGCTCGCGCCTATTATAAAACCGCGAGGTCATCGCGTAAGTTTAGAGCGTGCGAACCGGGTTTATTTTCGTGTGGTTGGTTACAGTCGCAGCTTCGGCCCAAATAATTTCCTCAAAAGACACAATCGGGCCCGATCATTTCTGGTTCACGCAAACAGATTTCTATGTTGCCAGAGGCCACACCAACGCGGCTGCGTGGGTTGACTTTTACCCGGGAAATCAGGGGTGGGTAGGAAATGTCTGTTGCCAAACCGCCAACGACACAGCGGTTACTCCCGCCGATTACGATGCGGTCTCCAATCGGTTGTATTTCAGCTATACGCATCGTCCGATTGCGCTCAACATTCCAATCCACTGCGACACGAACACGGCCGACGACAAAACGATCGACGTCTACTTATCCAATCCAAGCGGCTACCCAACTGGAGAAATTGATTCGCCAGGCTCAGCGCTCGTGCATCTGATCGCAAATACGAATGGCAACGTTGCGTTCGCGCAACAGACTCAATATACCAGTCGCGCAGGCGAGGCGGTCCGCATTCGCCTCGTGCGCAGCGGGCCACCTAACGGGTCTATCGTTGTCCGGTTCGCTACGGATCCCGGACAATACGACGGGTATTCCTACGATGTTAATGTCACAGGCAATGCAGGGGCTGGCACAGATTTCGTCGCCACAAACGGCGCGCTGAACTTCGGGCCGGGTGAAACGGAACATTCGTTCGATCTGACGGTCTTGCCATCCGGCGCGACGAATATCGTTTGGAGAAATTTGTATTTGATGGAGGATTACGGCCCGGATTTCCACATCACCAATAATCGAATGACGGTTGTGATGGTGCCGCCCACTGCACTTTCTGTTCAGCAACTGCAAAACGCCGTCCAGATTTCGTGGACAAATTACGGAGCTGACCTGGCGCTGGAACGCTCCGCTGATCCATCGTTTTCCCAACCGATCCAAATCAGCTACACGACGAACGGCGATCAATGCGTCGCAACGGAACCGATCTCGGTGGCAGGCTTCTACCGGCTGAAACGGTAACGCGTTTACGCTTTGAGTTTCGCGGCAATCTCTTCTCCCAGAGCTGCGGCTTCGGCGATGGGGCGCTTGCCTTCGGCGCGTTTCGCTGTCGTTTCCATAAACGAAACCGCCCGCAATACGATATTCTTTTCGCCGACCACCTCCGCGTACGCGCCAATGGGCGTTTGGCATCCGCCGCCCATCGCACGAAGCATCGCGCGTTCAGCGGTGATACAATGGAATGTGTTGAAATGATTCAACCTCTCAACAATCGTCGCTATCCGTTCGTCATTCGCGCGCGTCTCGATCCCGATTGCCGCCTGTCCCACGCATGGCAACATTTCATCCACTTCAAACGGCACGGCAAGCGTTCCGTCGGGAACAGCGTCGCCAATCAAGCGACCGTCAGATGTGATGGTAAAATTCAATCGGCTTAAACCCGCCGCAGCTAAAACAATCCCATCAATGTCCGCATTATCCGCAAGCTTCTGCAAGCGAGTCGGCACGTTCCCGCGAATATCCACAACCTTCAGGTCCGGCTTCAACGCGAGCAACTGCGCTTTGCGCCGTGTGCTGCTCGTCGCGATGACGGTGCCGGTGGGAAAATCTTTTAACGTGGCCCCCGGTTTAAAACCGCGCCGCGCACTGTGCCCGGGCGACCAGTCTTCCAGTTGCGATGTTGGGGCCGCGGCCTGATGCTTCAGAT
>JAICXV010000594.1 GCA_025934545.1 Verrucomicrobiia bacterium | reverse complement strand
TGTTGCCGCCATGCTTGTAGTTGAAGTTAACTATCGGAAGATAACCGCGCTCGTAATGCGGACCATTGAGCGCCGCCAGGTCCGCGCCGAATTCCGCCTGATCATCGCCGATTTTAAACGTCACCGGCACGCCGATATCCTTCCAAGTTTTTTTGTTCGCGCGCGCATTGACGGCGCTGCCATTGGAAACGAGCCGCGCCTTGACCAACGCGCCCGGCGCGCTCAGGACGATCGGATAATTGCGGAAGGCCGCATCGACATAGCGTAACGGTGGGATGATCTGGCTAAAAAATTCGTAACTGGGGCCGCCGCGCTGGTGAACGGCCATCGCGCCCCAGAAATCTTCCTTGGCCTTCACCGCGACATCAACATCGTGGATGGCAGCGGGCAGCGAATTTGTTTGGGAAAAGCCATCGCGCGAAATTGAAATCAGAACGGCGACAGTCAATAAAAGCGTGGCTCGTGACATCTGCTTAGAAGTAAGCCCGAATGCGCGCCGTTTTCAAGTGCAACGCACCTGTTTGTTTGCTACTGAATAGTTACTACTCAACACTCAAGTTTATGGACCCATTTTTAAGAGCAGCAATCGACGAAGCAAAAAAAGGCTTGGCCGCCGGCGGTATTCCCATCGGGTCCGTGCTCGTCTGCGACGGCAAAATCATCGGGCGCGGCCACAACCAACGCGTCCAGCATGGGTCCGTCATTCATCACGGCGAAATGAATGCCCTCGAGAACGCCGGACGGCAAAAAGGCGCGACCTACAAAAACTGCATCATTTACACCACGCTGTCGCCCTGCCCCATGTGTTCCGGTGCAATTCTCCTTTACGGAATTCCCAAGGTGATCGTTGGCGAAAACAAAACGTTTATGGGCGACGAAGAACATCTCCGGAAAAACGGTGTCGATGTGCAAGTGTTGCAAGACCAGGAATGCATCCAGATGATGCGCGATTTTATTGCCAAAAATCCAACGCTTTGGAACGAAGACATCGGCGTTTAAGCACCGCTCAGCGCGGCAATCAAATACTGCATCTCATTCTCTAATTCCTGCGGTTCATGTAACGTCTCGCGAATTTCGGATTTGATGAGTTCGCGAAACCGTCGGCGCAAACGATGGATCGCTACCTTCACCGCCGTTTCGTTCATTGCCAACCGCCGCGCTGCATCGGCCTGGCTGAGGTTTTCGGTATCGCCGGTCAGCCACGGTTTCAAAATCTCGAACTGGACCGCGCTTCCCGTCTCCTTGTGTTCATCGGCCAGCTTGTTTAACGCACGATCAAGCAATGTCAGCGCCCACTTGCGATCGAACTCGTGATCGGGGCTGGCCATGTTCGGGTCAGCAACTTGAATCGACGTTGCCGTTTCCGTTTCGCGATCGAGCGATTCGATCTGTTGACCGCCACCCCGTTTTAAACGTCGATCATGATCGCGAGCGTCCTGCAGAAAATGTTTGGCAGCGCCGAGCAAATAAGAACGAAACCGCCCGCGTTGCGGGTCGGCGTAATCGATGCTGTTGCGCGCGAGCAATCGCGCAAAAAATTCGTGCGTCAGATCGCGGGCCGACTGTTCGTCATGCGTCGACCGGCGA
This sequence comes from Verrucomicrobiia bacterium, assembly GCA_025934545.1. GTDB lineage: Bacteria > Verrucomicrobiota > Verrucomicrobiia > Limisphaerales > Palsa-1400 > JAICXV01. The sequence continues at coordinate 1,185 of JAICXV010000594.1, read as the reverse complement.
ACAAACGCAAACACCGGCGCATAATAAGCCCCGCACAAATCGCTCAAAGCCACTTTCGCATCTGTCGAATTTCCCTGCGCCTGCAACACACGCGTCCAATGCGTCGTGACAAAAGCCGCGGAGTTGGCGGCTCGTGTCGACTGCGTCTTTTGTGTGTCGAGCGTCATTTGTTGGCTGCCATCGACTGAGTGAAGTTCCTGACAAGTTGCGCTAAATGGCGGTGATACTCAATCGAACCAGTCATCACACCGCCACTGCTGTTCGTTACTGTAAACACCGGCAAAATTTCCCCGGCATCAAACAGTCGTGGACGCGCCAGCGTCGTGCTCATTTGCAACAATGCATCCTGCGCTGCGGCATTCCAGAATCCGTCACGCTTTGGATCAAATTGCCAAGTGATCACGGATGACGTTTTCGACCCGTTGGTGATCACGGAGAACTTGTGTGTGCGAAGCTCTCCGTTGGGCATCACCAGCATTGCGGAGAAATGTTCGCCGTCCGAAAGCGGGGTTTCGCTTGAAACAGCGACAGTCATCACATCATTCGTCACCCGCAACTCCGGTCGCGCGAATGTCATTCGTTTATGCGCCGAGTCAGCGTGTGCGCCGGGCTTAGACTTAGACTTCACCGGTTGCAGCAGCTTGTATCTGATCTTCACGCTCCACGGGTCTTTATTGAAGTCGGCAAGTTCCAGAACTCCTTTCGCGCCTGTGCGTGTCTCGAAAAACCACAGACGCGAATCTTGCAGCGACAACTGATTGACAACCCGATCATCTGGAAACATCAAGTCCAGTTGCGGCGCTGAACCGAAAATTCCACCGTCAACCGGCGCCCGCGGCGCTGGACGGCCCTGGCGTTCCGCTTTTTTCGAATCTCTCATGTAATCCAACACGCCGATAGCGCGGTCTAACTCGTGCGGCGTAACCGCGTCCATGTTTTCCCAATTCGTCGAATTATCCCCGTGTGCAGGAGTTACTGTGCAGTCAAAGGTGATCACTCGCGGATGATTATAGTCGTTGCCCGGCGGCAAGAACATGAGATCAATTTTATTTTCCTGTATCCATTGCACATAACGATACGCCCGTTGTCCGCTGGAAATATCGCGAGACGTCCACGCACGACCTTTGTCCGCGCCACTCTGCTCGACAACTTCGACGATTTCCGGGGATGGCGTGAATATAGTTC
>JAICXV010000441.1 GCA_025934545.1 Verrucomicrobiia bacterium | reverse complement strand
GATGTCGTCATGTTTGAAGGCGCCGCAAAAGAAATCACCGAAGGTGATTTCATGGCTGCGCTCAAATTCGGCCAGGAAATGTGCGTCCCGCTCATCAAGGCACAACGCGAGTTGGCTGCCAAGGCTGGCAAGGCAAAGCGCAACATCGTGCTCACTCGGGTGCCCGAAGACATTTTGAAAGAAGCAAAGGCATTGGCCGGCGAACGCATGATCCCGGCATTGCTCACGCAAAAGAAACTCGAACGTGAAGCCAACGTCCGCGCCGTCACTGACGACGTCGCCAAGAAGCTCGTTGAAAAATTCGGCGAAGAAAAAGTCACGCCGAACGTTCTCAAGGAAGCGTTTTACTACATCCAAAAAGAAGCCGTCCGCGGCCTGGTCATGAAGCAGGACAAACGTCTTGATGGACGCGGTTTTGACGATATTCGCCCCATTTGGAGCCAAGTCGGTTTGCTCCCACGCGCTCACGGTTCCGCCGTCTTTTCACGCGGCGAAACTCAGGCCCTCGCGCTTGCGACCCTTGGCACCAGCGAAGACGCTCAGGAATTTGATTCTTACACTGGCGGTGAAACTTCGAAGAAGTTCATGCTGCATTACAACTTCCCGAACTACTCGGTCGGTGAAACTGGTCGTATCAGTGGTCCGGGCCGGCGCGAAATCGGCCACGGAGCGTTGGCCGAACGCTCCATCGAACCGATGTTGCCGCTCGACACGTATCCTTACGCCGTTCGCGTTACCAGCGAGATTATGGAGTCGAATGGTTCCAGCTCTATGGCCTCCGTTTGCGCAGGCACGCTCGCGTTGATGGACGCCGGTGTTCCAATGACCCGCCCGGTCGCCGGTATCAGCGTCGGCATCTGCACTGAGCACGACGACAAAGACAAAATCTCCGCCCACAAACTGCTGATGGACATCATCGGTTGGGAAGACGGTTTCTGCGACATGGATTGCAAAATCGCCGGCACCGAAAAAGGCATCACCGGTTTTCAACTCGACCTGAAGCTGCGCGGTTTGCCGCACAGCATCATGGCGACGACCCTCGAAAAAGCCCGTGACGCTCGCATCAAGATTTTGGCCAAGATGGCCGAGACCCTCGCCGAACCGCGCAAGGAAATGAGCAAATACGCTCCGCGTATTGTTCAAGTGAAGATCAATCCTGAGAAGATCGGCGCATTGATCGGACCTGGCGGCAAGAACATCAAGCGCATCGTTGAAGAGTCCGGTTGCGAAATCAACATCGACGACGATGGCACAGTCAATATCTACTCCGTGTCTGAAGAAGGCATGAAGGTCGCCCGCGCCGAGATCGAAGGCATGACCGCCGAAGCCGAAATCGGCAAGATCTACCGCGGCAAAGTTGTCACCATTAAAGAATTCGGCTGCTTCGTCGAATTCCTCCCTGGAAAAGACGGCCTCGTCCACATCAGCGAGCTGGCCAATTTCCGCGTGAAGTCGACCGAAGACATCGTCAAGATGGGCGACGAAATCTGGGTGAAATGCCTGGGCGTGGATGAAAAAGGCCGCGTCCGCCTCTCGCGCAAAGCCGCGATGGAAGACAAAGAAAAAGAAATGCCCCAAAACCCCTAAGCCGAATAACAGTTTAAAATCGAAAAGCCGCTCACGATTGTGAGCGGCTTTTTCTATGCAAATTTATTGACTACGTTATGCGGTCACTGCGTAGTCCACTGCGCGGGGATTCTCGACGCGTTGTGATGCGTTCAGGACTTCCATGCCAACAACATTGCCATCCTTGTCATAATCCAGAATCACACCGGGTTTATCTTCGTCGCTCTCCTGGACCGGCACGTCGCGAAAAATGATACGCAGCACATCAACTTCAGGATCGTAGGTCACTTTCATGTTTTTGCTTTCCAATACCTGTTGATCTTGCTCGTTCGATAAACCGTCACGATCTTTGCCGGCGTTACGTTCTCATTGACCATGACGCGCACCAGATACGGTTTGTCGTTTATGTCGACCTTGGATTGATAGCGCATATCACCGCTCCGTGTTCAGGTGTTTTTTGCGCAGGAGAATTCAGCACCGATTCGACGACCCCAACGGTATCCCCCGGCGCGGCATTTCGTCACGAACATGAGTCGAAAGGTCGTAATCCATCGTAACCGACCCACTAATCCCATATTCTTGAGATTCGAACAAGACCTTTGAACATCTGAGGATTGTTTAGGCGCAAAAAGATAAGGCGAGCCACACCCCAATGGCTCGCCTTTTTTTCCCCCTTTGCCGCGACCCCTAGCGGCAACCCAAATCTGTTTTTACCCCGTTACCCCGGCCGACCCTTCCCATTCCCTTTTTTCCCTTTTCCGTTTCCCAGCTTCCCCACTTTTTTCTCTCTCTACCTCCCTGCGTCCCGTTCCTTATTACGTGACCAGTCTAGCCAAACCGTGAAAAGTGAACATCCGGCTCGTGCCTGAAAAACCCATCCAATTGCACCGACTTTTCCTTCAGGATTTTGGGCTTAAGGTGCGTCAGCCCTGTCGCTGGATGCGCATATCCGCTAAAAACCCTGTTAATCGCGCCGCTTGACCTGATAGGCACTCGTGTTTTAACTGCCTGAATGCGTATAGTGTTTTTGTGTTTGTTAGTGGCAATGACCGGCTGTTTCTCGCGGTCAAAAAGTTCAACACCAGCGAAGCCAAAGACAACCGCTCCTGTCGTTACACCGGATTTTAAACCCGCCGGAAAGATCGTCATGTTCAATGCCCAGGCCCAATTCGCCGTCGTGAATTTTCCCTTTGGCGCAATGCCGAAAGCAGACCATCACCTTGCCGTCTATCGAAAAGGCCTGAAGGTCGGCGACCTGCGCGCAACGAGCCAACAGAAAGATAACAACGTCATCGCCGATTTAATGACCGGCTCAGCTCAGAAGGATGACGAAGTGCGCGAAGAATAATCGTTGCTTGATAGTCGCGAAGCGTATGGAGTGCGCGCGGCTCGCCGCCGCTTTTTCAAACACGGTCCGATCGTTCGTTGAAGCAGCGATCGCAAAGCGGGAGCAAGCTCCATGCACTCCATACGCTTCGCGCGTCCCGGTCGTCTTAGTCTTCCTTCGTCGCCTTCACCGGAGCGGACTTCCTTTTGTAGGGCGAGTGCAGATTGAAATAGATTCCGCAAAGCGGTTTATCATTGTCGGTCTGGCTGAGGATAATCGTGACCTGTTTGTCCAGGGCGATGCCGTGACGAAGGTTCGGGCCGCGATCACGATACGCTTTGATCGCCTTTTCCATCAATGAAACGAGCGAAGCCATGCAGTCTTCCGGCGTTTTATCCAGGCAGACAATGAATTTGTCGTAGGTCTTAACCGCTTCCGCGATCTCCTGCTGAAATGTTTCAACCGTCAAATCCATCGTTCAAATTCTCGCTTTTAGGCTTCTTTGCTGCTTTTGGTCGCGGTCCGAAGAGCGCGGTTCCGATTCTAATCATAGTCGCTCCCTCCTCAATCGCTACCTCAAAATCGCCACTCATACCCATGCTCAGGTGAGGAAGGGGCGCGCCCAGAATCTTTTCACATTGTTCCTTCAGTTCACGCATCTGTCGAAACACGGGCCGCACTTTTTCCGGGTCTTCCGCCCACGGCGCGACCGTCATCAGCCCGTGAATTTCAATCTTCGGCAACGCGTTGATC
>JAICXV010000360.1 GCA_025934545.1 Verrucomicrobiia bacterium | reverse complement strand
CACCTACACGAACGTCAGCCTGGGTGTTCCGGGTTACACCTCCCAAAACAGGGTCCAAAGCGACCCCACCGAAACGGCTGCTGAGTTTGGTGATTTTCCACCAAACAACGATTACGCTGGCAATGTCCCAACGTATCTCAACTTCGGCGTCGCCAATGGCGGCAATGCGGAGTTCTCGGTGGAAGCATGGATCACTCAATTCCTCTTTTTGAACAATGGCGATGGTATCGTTGCCCTTGGATTTGGTAACGGCGGTGAACAGTTTGTTCTCGATACCGGAAATGGTGCTAATGGCGCCTTGCGTTTCTTTGTCCGGAATGCCGCCGGAACAGTTAGCGCTGCCTCAAGCACGAACGTCCTTGCAAACGACGGTTTGTGGCATCACGTCGTCGGTGTTTGCGATGAAGCGGGCGGCCACGTTTCCCTCTATCTCGATGGCAAGCTCGCGGGGAGTGCGACGATTACTCCGAATAGCGGCCTTCTGGCTTCGTCGATGCCTCTGACCATTGGCGCGCGTGAATCGGGGAACTTCAGTCCTGTCACGAACGACTTCCAGTTCATTGGCGACATCGACGATGTCGCGATTTACAACACCGCATTGAGCGCGGCTACAGTCCAATCGCATTACTTTGCCTCTGGCGTTCCGCCCACTGTTCAGATTCAACCGGCCAATGTTACCACCAACCAGGGGGCCGACGCCTCGTTTACCGCTCTCACAGCCGGTTCAACGCCACTTTCCTACCAGTGGTCTGACAATTTCGGCTCGCCAATTAACGACGCGACCAATTCCACGTTGGTGTTGACCAATCTCCAAACCTCTCAATCCGGAAACTATTCGGTGCAGGTCGCCAACTCCTATGGGACCGCAACAGCACAAGCGGCACTCAATGTCGTTCTCGGCGCGCCGACCATTGTCACCGATATCAGCCCCACCAATCTTTTCGTTTACACCGGCGATCCGGCCACCTTCTCCATCACGGTTTCGGGAAGTCAGCCGTTGTTTTACCAATGGTATCAAAACAGCGTGGCCGTGCCGAATGCAACGAACTCGACATTCACGTTTGCGGCACTAGCCGGGACAAACACTTATTATTGCGCCGTTTCGAATTCCTTTAGCGCCAACGGACCGACCACCAGCTCGGTCGCGACGGTTTATGGTCAGGCTGCGACCTTCATCAATCCGGCCGACTACAACAGCAACATGAAAATCACGTTCGCCGGTTATACCAGGAACGAGACGTTACATGACTTTCCAATTCTCGTCCGCCTGAGCACAAATATCCCCGGCTTTAGCTATCAAGGGTTCCAGCAACCGAACGGCGGAGACCTTCGTTTTGCCGAAGCCGGCACCGGCCGCGAATTGCCCTACGAAATCGATCAATGGCAGGATAGCAGCGGCGTTTCCAGCGTTTGGGTGCAGGTCCCGCAAATCAGCGGCACGAACGACTTCATCCAGGCCTACTGGGGCAATTCCAGCAGCACTGCTCCCAGTTATACCACCAATGGCGCTGTTTGGACGCCTGCTTCCTTCGAAGGTTTGCCGGGTTATGAAATTGTTTACCACTTGAAGGAACAAGGCTTCCCGTATCTCGACAGCACGCTCAATTACCCGTCGCTCACCGGAGGTGCGCCAACGCTTGAATCTGGAATTGTTGGCGACGGCCAACTCTTCAACGGTTCCTCTGCCTTTTTGGATGCCGGGACGGTGACTAATATTGGCGACGTCTTCACGCTCTCTTCGTGGGTAAACGTCAGCCCGACCGCTAATACAATTCAAACGGTCTGGGCGAACCAGAAAGGCGGCTTTGGATCCGCCGGATTCAGTTTATTCATCAACTTCTTCCAGACCGGCAACGGCGCGATTCTGATGGACACGGGAAATGGCACCCAGGGCGGCGAGATTTCGACTGCTGCTGGCACGGTTCCATTCGGATCGTGGCACCAGCTCTCCGCTGCCGTCAATCGCACCAATGGCACGATCAGCCTTTTCCTCGACGGCACATTGACGCCCGTTGTCAGTGGCACCGTTACGCCAAATTTCACCAACGCCCTCGCCGACGTCAACTACGGCCGGTTCACCAACGCGAACTTCTATTTTACGGGTGGACTTGATGAAGGCCGTATCCATCAGGGAGTCGATTCAACGAACTGGATTTGGGCGAGCTTCATGACCGTGGCCTCAAACTCCACGTTTGCGGCTTACGGAACCGTCAGCAATACCGTTCCGCCTGACGTTGAAATCACCGTCCAAAAGTCGGGCAATCAGATCATCCTCACCTGGCCTGCGGGGACGTTGCAAAGCGCAACCAGTGTCGCTGGTCCTTACACCGACGTTAACGGAGCAACTTCACCCTACGCGCCTGTAATTTCGGGAGCACAACAATTTTACAGAGTACGTGTCCGATAGATTTAACAGCAAAACCGAGGAGAGTCGTTGTATGAAATTCAAAATCGCCAATCGTCAAACCGTTCGCCGCGGGACCATGCGTCTTGGTTTCACGCTAATCGAATTGCTCGTGGTGATCGCGATTATCGCGATCCTTGCCAGCATGCTGTTACCCGCGCTTGCTCGCGCCAAACAGAAGGCCCAGCAAACAAAATGCATGAGCAATCTCAAACAGCTCACCGTTGGATGGAAAATGTACGCGGGAGATTACAATGGGCTGTTCCCGCCGAACGCCGAAGGTTCACAAAATACCAGCTATGCCGGCTGGGTCCAGGGATGGTTCGATTACAATGGCGGCGGCAACGGCGGCTCGGATGATACGAACCGCTTGTACCTCGTTGGTTCCAAAGACGCGACCCTGGGGCCGTATCTGGCGAATTACCAGGTCTACAAGTGCCCGGCTGATAATAGTTGTCAATTTGGCAGCACCGGCCAGCCTCGGGTTCGCAGCTATTCCATGAATCAGGCTATTGGACCCGGCCCCGATGGCACTGCCACTGGTCAAGGCAAGTGGCTTCCGTACCCGAAATATCAGGTCTATCTCAAGGAGAGCAATCTAGGCACTCCCGGTCCGGCCAATTTGTTCCTTTTCCTTGATGAACACCCTGACAGCATCAATGACGGAGCATTTGCCGTCGCGATGCCAAACAGCCCGCAAGCAACTGAATGGATTGACGTGCCCGCCAAGTACCATGGCAATTCGTGCGCATTCACCTTTGCCGATGGTCACGCCGAAATACGTCACTGGCTACGCCCTGAAAATATTCCAGAAGTCACTTATACCGCACTCTCGAAGAACGGCATGTTTGAACTGGGGGATCCAGACATCCAATGGGTGGCCAAGCACGCTTCTGCCCGCGCTGACGGCACACCTCTGCCTTACTAGCTTGAGGAAATGCAAACTTTTGTCGCAGGAACACGGCTTGCTTGCGTCTTTGTTTGCGCGGGATTGATTCTCGGATCAGTCCTCGTGAACAAAAGTTCGGCCGCAACTTTGTCCGATCCGCAAGTCGACGCCTACGACATGCGTATCGGCACCGAAACTTTCTCGGCCCTTTACAAATTCACGACTAACACGGCACTCGTCGAAACCGCCCAGGCCATGACGAACATGGGCAGCGACGTGATTAAATTGTTCATGGGCGCCAACACGTCTGGTCAAAGCGGTGTCACGCTCACCAGCAACATCACCAACCTCATGACGCTTGCGCGCGACGAACCGAGTTATCACCGCGTTTTCGACATGCCGTTTCGCCATTTCGTGATGTGGGCGTATCCGCTGGCCAATTCCGACGAATGGGGGGGGGGCGGATACAACGCGACGCAGGGTGCGCAAGATTACCGGGAAATGTACGATCTCACTCGCTACTTCCTCACCAACTACAACAATTCCGGCAAGACATTTTATCTCGGACACTGGGAAGGTGACGGATACCTGAACGTCAATGGTTGGACGACGAATCCAAGTCCGAACACAATTTCCGGGATGATTGGCTGGCTCAACAACCGGCAAAAAGCGGTCGACGACGCCAAACAAGCTACCGTTTGCTCCAATGTCTACGTTTACAATTACGCGGAATGCAATCGCGTTCGCGACGCAATGAACAACGGCACAAATAATAATCAGCGCGTCATCAACATGGTCGTCCCCTACGTCACT
>JAICXV010000093.1 GCA_025934545.1 Verrucomicrobiia bacterium | reverse complement strand
TTCAAGCGCATCGGCGAAGGCGACACCGGCCTCAACACCGGCGGCATGGGAACCTATTCCCCTGTGCCGTTCTTGACCGATCCGCAGTTGGCTGATGTCGGCAAAAAAATTCTCGATCCATGGCTGAAAGGTTGTGCTGAAGAAGCCATCGATTTTCGCGGCATCCTTTATCCCGGCGTCATGCTCACAAAGGAGGGGCCGAAAGTTCTCGAATTCAATGCCCGATTCGGCGATCCCGAAGCTCAAGTCTACCTTACGCGATTGCAAAACGACCTCTTGGAACTGCTCGATGCCAGTGTAAACGGGACTTTGGAAAAAACCGAACTGCGCTGGACGAGCCAAAGCTCCATCTGTGTCGTCATGGCCGCTGCCGGCTATCCGGGCGCGCCGGTAAAAGGCAAGATGATCAAAGGTCTGCTCGAAGCCGCGCGTCTTCCCGACACAAAAGTCTTTCATGCCGGCACAGCGCGCACCAGCGATCACACCGTCACCAACGGCGGACGCGTCCTCGGCGTCACCGCCTGGGCAGATGGATTATCTGAAGCACGCGCCAAAGCCTATGATGCCGTCGCGAAGATTGAATTCGACGGCGCACAATTTCGTCGCGATATTGGTGCCAAGGCTTTGCGCTAATCTATGATCCTTGCTCGCATTTTACTGGCCGCCCTGTCGCTGACATTCGCCGTTTCCGCGTCCGTCACCAACGACCTGCCGCGTTTCGAAGAAATTTACAAACTGCTTCGTGAAAACATGCCGGTTAGCGCCTCCGACCTGGACAAGGCCGCCGTCAAAGGCATTGTTCGCCAACTGCAACCGCAAGCCTTGCTCGATAGCGGCGCGGCTTCGACAACCTCGTCGAACGCTACCGGCGTCGTCAAAACGCGCATCTTCGAAAATGCTTTCGTCTATTTTGACATCGCGTCCGTCAACGACCGCGTCGCCGATAAGATTGCGGACACCTATCGCGAAATCGCCGCGACCAACAAAACAAAAATCAAAGGCGTCGTTATCGATTTGCGTTTTGCCGATGGTTACGATTACCCCGCCGCCGCAAAAACAGCCGATGATTTTCTCAATAACGAACAGCCCCTATTGGACTGGGGCACCGGCTCAGCTCGCGCCACCAAAAAGCGCAACGCCATTTCCGTCCCGCTCGCCATCCTCGTCAATCACGAAACCTCCGGCGCCGCGGAAGCCCTCGCCGCTGTTTTGCGCGATACCAATGCCGGCTTACTCATCGGCGGCGCTACAGCAGGCCATGCCAGCGTTTATAAATCCTTTCCATTAACCAGCGGCGAAAACCTTCGCATCGCCACGGCCCAAATTAAAATCGCTGGCAAACAATCGCTCTCCGCACCGCTCAAACCCGATATCGCCGTCGATGTTCCGGCCGACGACGAAAAGGCCTGGATGAGCGATCCATACAAAGTCCTCCATAAACCCGAAACAACGAAAGCCCCCGAAGCCGATTCGATTTCCGACGAAGGAACTTCAAACGCGCCTATTCGCCGCCGGATTAACGAGGCGGAACTGGTTCGACAACAAAAGGAAGGCGTCGATCCCGAGGAAGATTTGGCAACCGAACATCCGAAAGGCAAAACCGACGAGCCGCCAGTTTTATCCGATCCGGTATTATTGCGCGGGCTCGATCTATTGAAGGGTCTGTCCGTCGTGCAGCAAGCGCGCCAGCCATAATCGTTACGCCGCCATCGGCGTCTTCAAATCCGCAAAGATAATCACGCCGGCACCGGTCTGGAGCAGGCTGATCACTTTCACCGTCGTCTGTTGACCAATCAAACTTTGCGCATTGTTGATCACAACCATCGTCCCGTCGTTCAAATAACCGACGCCCTGGCCCTTGTCCTTCCCTTCGCGCACGACGCGAATACTGAAAACTTCGCCGGGCAAAATCACCGGCTTCAGCGCATTCGCCATTTCATTGAGATTGATGTAGGCGACCGATTGCAATTCGGCGACTTTGCCAAGATTGTAGTCGTTGGTATAAAGCTTCGCATTGAGCGCGCGCGCCAGCCGCACTAGCTTGGCATCCACTTCCGGTTCATCTGGAAAATCGCCCTCGTGGATTTTAATTTCGTTATTCGGATTTTGCTGTAAGCGCGTCAGCATCTCCAAACCTCGCCGGCCTCGCGCGCGAATGATCGGGTCATTCGAATCCGCCAGCCGTTGCAACTCGTGCAGCACAAAGCGCGGCACAATCATCATCCCTTCGATGAACTTCGCCTCGATCAAGTCGGCGATTCGCCCGTCGATAATAACACTCGTATCGAGCAGCAACCGATTTTCCGGCTTGGATTGTGACGCAAAACGAACATAAGGAATGATCAGCGAAAAATCCTCTTTATTGCTGCGCATCGCCAGAATCATTCCGATGTATCCAAACGCCAAAAACAACGCCAACCGGATCATCCATTGCGTGTTCTGATCGGCAAATTCGAACAACCCGGAAACAGCCACCAGCCACGCCATCATCGTGCCGAGCAGCAGTCCAAACGTCGCCGCTGAAAATGCGCGCAACGAAAACCCCTTCAGCATTTCGTCGATGGCAATAAGCACTCCGCCAAGGCCGAATCCAATGAACAAACCATAGACCCCTTTCTGCACCATCTCGGGGCGCACCTGGCTGACCGCGTAACCGCCAACGGTGCACAGCACCAAAAACAGAATTCGAAGTGGCCAGATTGACGGCATATTTAATTGGTCGCGGATTCTGTAATGCCCATCGCGGATTGCAAGGTTATTGGGATTTCGGTCTACCTAACGCCGGAGCCGGCGCCTGCGGCGGTTTTGTCTTCGGCGAACGCAACATCGACCAGAGGCCGCGTTGATTCAAGTTACTCCCGAAAATCGCAAAGTTCGCCGACATCGAATTCAAATTCTGAATCAAGTCCTCCACCTGCCTCTTCATCTGTTCGTCCTTCAACAACGATCCTGCCAGGCCTTTGCCCTGCTGCAGTTCTTGCGTCGTTTGTTTCAAGCTCGCCGAGGTGTCGCGAAAATTACTTACCGCCGTCGCGATCTCCGTCGAATTCGTGGAAATGATCACGTGCAAATCATCAGCCATTTTGTCGAGTTTATCCGACACCTGCCGCAAACTCTTCACCGCGCTATTAATCGGTTCGGTGTTCGTATTGATGATTCCACCAATTTGCCGGAACATCACCCCGGCGTCAGCCGTCAACGTATAGAAATTACTCACCGCCAGCCCGAAATTCGTCAACGTTTCTTCATTCAAAATCGTGCGGTTCACATTCGTAATCGCCTGGTCGAGGTCTTTCAACGTCCCCTTCGCCGTTTCCAGCAAACCGGATGTCGATTTCACCGCTTCCTGCAAATTAAACGGCTCTTCACCGATGACCGTTGCGCCATTCGTCAGAAATGGCGCTGAAGTGTTCGTCGTCGGCGAAATCGCGATGTATTGATCGCCAAGAAACCCAAGCGCATCGATATGAAAATTCGCGTTCGTCCGGATTTTGTATTTCGAAAGAATCTGCACTGTAATCTCGACCGTTCTGCCATCAGGTGACAGGTCGGTGTCGATGACATTGCCGATGGGTACGCCGGACATCATCACGTCGGCGTGCGGTTTGAGACCGGAAACCGTCGTCATGATCAGGTGCAGTTTATAAGTCGATTTAAAGCGCGTGATGCCCTTGCTGAAGTTGAGCATCAGCGCCGCGACCAGCACCAGTCCGATCAGGACAAACAGGCCGACCTTCCATTCAAAGCGCGTTGTGTTGTTCATTTTGAATTCCGAATTGTGACTCCGTTAAAGCGTAATGTGTTTCACATCGGCGATGCCGTTGACGAAACGATAAATGATTGGGTCTTGCGATTTAAAGATTTCTTCCGTCGGTTTGTCCGCGTAAATCTTGCCTTCGTGCAGCATCAAAATCCGATGCGAAATCCGCTTGGCGCTGCGCATGTCGTGCGTCACCGCAATCGACGTCACCTTCAATTGTTGCACCACTTTCGCGATGAGCTGGTCGATCGCGTCCGACACAATCGGATCCAGGCCTGTCGTCGGTTCGTCGTAAAGCAGGATCTCCGGTTTATAAATGACCGCGCGCGCCAGGCCTACCCGTTTGCGCATCCCACCGGAAAGTTCCGCCGGTTTTTTGTGTTGCGTGCCGTCGAGTTCAACCATGTCCAGCACCTCCGCCACGCACTCCGAAATCTCTTTATCAGTGTGATTGCCTTCGCGCCTAAGCATGAAACCAACGTTTTCTTCCACCGTCATCGAGTCAAACAGCGCCGCGCTCTGGAATAACATCCCAAACTTCCGCCGCACTTTGAGCAATTCGCGCTCGTTCAAACACGCGATGTCCTGGCCTTCGATCAAAACTTCGCCGGCATCGGGCTGCAGCAGCGCGATTAGATGCTTGAGCAAAACGCTTTTGCCCCCGCCGCTCGCGCCGATGATAACAACCGCCTCGCCTTTATTGATCTTGAAATTAACGCCGTCGAGGACGGCGTGGCCGCCAAAGCTCTTCTTCAAATTGCGCACTTCGATCATGACCCGGTCAAAATGCGGTTGAGCAACATGGTGAGGAAAAAGTTGCTGATAAGAATACTGATGGACGCGTAAACAACCGATTCCGTCGTTGCCTGCCCAACCCCTTCCGCGCCTTGCGGACAATTCAATCCTTTATCGCACGCGACAATAATAATGATCGCTCCAAAGACAAACGCCTTGATGATCCCTGTCAACATGTCCGTCCACCCCGCGTACCGCAGCATGTTGTACCACATATACGTCGGGTCGACGCCGAGTAAAAACACTCCGATGATATATGCCGAAGAAATTCCGATGCAGACCGATTCCGCGGTCAACAGCGGCATGACCAGGAACATCGCCGAAAATCGCGGCACGACGAGATAATCGATCGGATGAGCCGCCAAAGTCCGCAATGCATCAATTTGCTCCGTCACCTTCATCGTCCCCAGTTCGGCGGTTACGGCCGCGCCGACGCGTCCCGCCACCATCAAACTCGTCAACACCGGACCGAGTTCGCTCCCCATCGCCACCGCGACAACGGCCAGCGTCGCCGTGTCCATCTTGACCTTGTGAAATTGGAAATAAGTTTGGGCGCAGAGCACCATCCCCGTGAACGCGCCCGTGATCAGCACCACCGACTGCGACTTCACCCCGATGAAATACATTTGGTAAATCACATCACGCCAGGCGGGTTTGTGGCGGAAGATCGAGCACGCTGTCTCCCAAACCAGCATCGTGCCGCGTCCTAACCCAACCAGCCATTGGCGGATAAAATCTCGCGCGATGGTCGTCATTACCGTCGTAGGGGTAACAGACACGCATTAAGATGGAAACTCAAATTAGACTCGCCGGTTTCCGCGCTAATCCTTAGTCTCCGCCGCATGACCACGCTCCAGACCTTCATGATCTGCGGACTGCCTATCACCGGCATGTGTTACTCCGTCCTCGGAGCATTGAAGCTGCCGCTGGCCGAACGCCTCAACATGCACGAAGCCAAAGTCGGCGGCCTCGTCTCCTCCTTTGGGTTCATGGTTGGCCCGATCATTCTCATTTGCGGTTTTCTCGCCGACGCTCTGGGCAGACGATGGGTTTGGGTTGGCGGCTCAGTCCTCGTCGCGCTCTCGCTGATTCTTTTAGCGCGAACGAATCGATACATCATTGCTGTCGTCGCGGTTGCCCTCTTATCCGCTGGATGGGCAGCAATGATCAATGTCGGCAACGTCCTGATGTATTTGGCCTATCCCGAAAACGTTTTCAAAGCGACAAACCTGTTCGATTTCTTTTTCGGCCTTGGCGCATTCCTCACACCGACCATCATGGTCCTGCTCATTCGCCGTTTCGGTTTCACGCGCGCCGTCACATTTGTTGGTGTCATTGTTTTATTTCCAGCGATTTATTCGCTCGCTGTCGAAATGCAAGGAACCGCGGTCGCGCAACCGGTTGGGTTCAGCAAAGTCATCACCGATCCCATCATGTGGTTCTGCGGAATCATCTTGCTGCTCTGGGTTCCAATTGAATCCTGCACCGCCGCATGGACAACCACCTTCGTCAAAACCATCGCGCCTCAGGGCGAAGCACCGGAACGCTCGGCTCGCATCGCGGCATGGACGCTCTCCGCCTTCTGGCTTTGTTTCATGGGCTCCCGCCTTTTGGCCGCGGTCGTTTTCCATTCCGGCGATATCAAAGATCCCGTGAGCGCAGCCCGTATGACTCACATTGTATTGGCGGCGCTAACAATTTTCGTGCTCCTCGGCATCATCTATTCGCGCAATCGCAATGTGACTATCGCGCTGATCGTTGCCGCCGGATTATTATACGGACCGTTCTTCCCGAATCTCATGGCCATCTTGCTGAGCCACTTTCCTGCCGTAGTCCATGGTCGCGCCGTCGGAACCCTGTTCGGTATGGCTTCCATCGGTTGGACCATCATTCCAATCATCATCGGAGCAGTGGCCGACAAGAGCACCTTACGACGCGGCTTCCTCGTCGCCGTCGGAACCGGCGTCGCGCTCCTTGCGCTGGTCATAGCCCATTTTGTTTATGCATCGAATCACATTATTAAATAAATCGATTCTGATTGGTTGCTTGTTCGCACTTGGCCTCGCGACGTCCTTCGCGGCCAACCGCCCGAACATCATCTGGCTCTTCGGCGAAGACATGGGGCCGGAACTCGGCTGCTATGGCGATACCAACGCCATCACGCCCAACATGGACAAGCTCGCGAGGGAAGGCGCGGTCTATTCAAATTGCTACACGCACGCACCCGTCTGCGCCCCCAGCCGTTCGGGCCTCATCACCGGCATGTATCCCACTACCATTGGCACGCATCACATGCGTTCGCATTTGTTCAAGCCGCCGCCGTTGTTCACCAAATATCTCCATGACGCCGGCTACACCATCTGTTGGCCAACTACAGCCCAGTTCGGCAAAACCGATTTCAACTTCGACGTCCCACCCGATGCCTTCGATGTCCGCACCGATTGGACAAAGCAAAAACCCAAAGAACCGTTCTTCGGTTTTTACAACATTCTCTGGTCGCACGAATCGAAAATCCGCGCCGACGACGAGGAGTTCGCGCAGTTGACGCGCCAACTCACGCCCGCCGAGCGTCATGACCCAAACAAAATGTTTGTCCCGCCGTTTTATCCGGACGCGCCCGAAGTCCGCAAAGACATCGCGCACTATTACGATCTCGTCACTGCGGTCGACAAACAAATGGGCGAGGTTCTCAAAGTCCTCGATCAATGGGGCGTCGCGTCGAACACTGTCATTCTCGTCACCGGCGACCACGGTCGCGGCATGCCACGTTACAAACGTTGGGTCTACGACACCGGCATCCACGTCCCGCTCATCGTTCGTTGGCCCGGACATGTTCAGCCCGGCACGCGCCCTGACGATCTCGTCGGCTTCATCGATTGGCCGATCACATCTCTTTCCGTTGCCGGAGTGCCGCTGCCCTCGCAAATGCAAGGCAACGTCTTCCTCGGACCGGACGCCCGAAAACGCCAATACGTTTTCGCCGCTC
>JAICXV010000415.1 GCA_025934545.1 Verrucomicrobiia bacterium | reverse complement strand
CGGGTGGGACACGTGGCGGACTCGGTATTGCAGATTGATTTCCAATATGAGGAAGGCCCTAATGGTGCTTTCAAACCCGCGGCGCGGAATATCATCATGCAAAACATAACCGTCAAAGAAACTCCGCGGGTTCTGAACATTTCGGGGTTTTTGGGGGCAATGATCGAGGACGTTCGTGTCTGCAATTCGCGATTTGCTGTGGTCAAAGGTCCCGACAAGTTGCAAGAGGCGGGCGACGCGCGTTTGATTGGCTGCACGGTTGGAGAAGGCGCGCGGTAGCGGCGAAATTTCAATATAATCGAGTGAAGGCGACTGGCATCTTGAACGGGAAAACGATCGGTCGGCGAAACGGGTACAAACGGGTGTTGATCGCCCTGGGCTGGTATGATTACCGGCTGCATCGGGGGATCGAAAAGTACGCGCTTGAGCACGGCTGGTTCGTGTCCACCAATATGGCGCGGGAAAAAGTTATCCCGTGGGGCTGGGAGGGGGACGGTGTGCTCGCATGGCTCGGGGCCTGGGATGAACTGGCTGAATTCGTTGAGCGATTGAACAAGCCGACGGTTGATTTCAGCTTTCGCCGGCCGCAATTGAAATTTCCGCGAGTGCTGGAGGATCATGCGCATGCCGCGCACCTTGTGGCCGACCATTTTCTCTCCTGCGGTTTTTCAAATTTCATTTACTACAGCGATACGCCGAATTGGTCGTACGACGAACGCGGAAAAGGTTTTCTGGCGGCGATCAAGGCGGCGGGACACAAAGCGACCTGGCTCAAATGGCACGAATCACCGGCGTTTCGGACCGACCGCGAGCAATGGAAACGCAAACAACTGTGGCTGGCGAGCCAGCTCAAAAGTGCCCCGCTGCCCGTCGCAATCTTCGCCGCGAACGACCAACACGCCGTGGACGTACTCGAAGCGTGCGCGGCCTCAAAGCTGTCTGTCCCAGATCAAGTGGCGGTGGTCGGCGCCGAAAACTACTTGCTCGCCCCGGATGCGATGCAAACGCCAATTTCCAGCGTGGATACCAACCTTGAGTTGCTTGGTTATCGCGGGGCCGAATTGCTCGACCGATTAATGCAGGGCAAAGCGGCTCCTGCGGATCCTATCCGTGTCCTGGCTGCCGGCGTGATCGCGCGCAAAAGCAGCGACCTCCTCGCCGTCCGGCATCCCGGCGTGGCGCGCAGCCTCCGTTTCATTCGACAGCAGGCCCATCGCCAGATAAGCGTGAAGGACCTTGTTTCCGTCGCCGCCATGTCGCGCCGAGGCTTGCACAAAGCATTTCTCGAGCATTTAGGAAGGACGCCCGGCGAGGAACTTCATCGTGTGCGCATTCAGCAAGCGAAGAGGTTACTGCTGGAATCGGATGAGAAGATCGAAGTCCTCGCGGGAATGTGCGGGTACAGCAGCCCAAACAGCTTCAGTATCGCCTTCAAACAAGCCACCGGACTTTCGCCCAAGCAATATCGGGACGAGCAACGGCCTTAAACGGCCGGTCTAAACGGATTAGAAATTCGAGGGTCCCACGGGTGTCGCCGTTTTGGAGGCAACGTGGAAATCGAAGAACAGGAAGTTGCGGGAATTTCCATGCACCGGATGCTGCGCCATCGTTGAGGTTTTGCCCGCAAAGGTAGTAGCCGGTGTAAGACTCACGTCCCAGTCCACATCCGCCATGACCCAGACCGTGCTGATTGACTGTGCCGAACTTAGCAGTTCGCTATATTTGTGCGGCGGTTCGGGCGGGCTCGCGGAATGCTTTCCAAACGGAAACCACGGGACAACGTAGTCCGCGTTGGTTTCCTCGCGGAGCGCGGTATATGAAAACGCCGTGGTCCACGCAGTCGCGTCCGGAGTGTGGATCAGGCCGGACTCGCCAATGGGCAATTGGGCCTGCATAGCCCGTTCGTAACCTGGGCAGATGAACACTTTCGGCACGTAAACATCCGGACTATGGATAGAAGACGGATCCGGAAGCGACAGCCCGGCAGTAAGATAATACGGCAGGAATTTTTGCGCGCTCGCGCCATCGTTGTAGTACGCGGGTTGAACTTCATCAAGACCGACCGGACCTGAACGACCCGGCGGCCCAGGCGGCAGCCAATCATCGTTGTCATCGATATACATTCTGAGCGCGCTGCCGATTTGTTTGAAATTGGAAATGCAATTGGCCTGCTCGGCTTTGCGCTTCGATCGGGCCAGCGCCGGCAGCAGTATGGCAGCCAGGATCGCGATGATTGCGATTACCACCAGCAATTCAATCAGGGTAAAAGCATTCGGGCGCGGCCTCAGCAGCTTTGCGACCTTACTGGTATCGACGTCGAGCATGAAATGGCAATTTCTATCGAAAACTTACCAAACGCGAAGACCGCGCGCACCCCTCAAAAGTTGCATACCGACTTGATTTTTGCGCACCCGCGCGCCTCTTTCAGGCAAGCTCGCCGAATCAGAATTCGGCGCATAAAACTCTGCGTGACGACATGAAAAGGTGCCGAAATTTCAAAGTTCAATGCACAAAAGCGTCAGTGACACTGTTTGCGGAGATTGATAGCGTGAGAATTGATAGAGCACGTCATTTCGCGGCCGAATAGTCTTTATTGGGTCAAATTGTTGTAAAGTTGTAATGGTCGAACGCAGTATCCACCGACTTTTTATGAGAAACCTCCCCCGAATCACTCTTCTCTTTTTAATGGTTTTATCCGCGTTGCGCTTGAGCGCGCAATCTACCAACGTGATAGTGGACGACACGTGGGCTGATGGGACCTATACCAATTGGGATCTTCCGACGGATTCTCCGTGGTGGTACAACACTTCAACGAGCAATGTGTTTTTGATTGGAGCACAGACAAATTCAATGTTCCTGACGAATTACGATGCTCCGACATTCAACAATTCCACAAAAACATTCTGGACCTATTTCACCACCAACGCGCCGGAACTGACCGTCAGCATCCCGACGAACGATATCATCAGCGGCACCTCAAATTTGTTCTACGGGTATCCGATCTCGCTCGCGAACGGCGAGACGCTTGCGGCAAGCTTCCAATTCATACCTACCGGTGAATTCCTTGACAGCGGAAACAGCGGTGTGCGCTTTGGGCTCCTCAGCTACGACCATGCCGACCATGGCCGTTGCGCCAGAAACACCGCAAACATCAGCAAGAGCGGGACAAATGTGACAGGATATCGGCTCCAGATTCCGATGTACTTGAACTGGACAAACAATAACATTATCGCTCTGCACGCCCGCACCAATCTCAACGGGATCTCGGATTCCGTGGACCCGATGGGCAAAGCCAATGACTGGTTCAGCTTAGGCGCCAGCCCTGGCCAGACCAACACACAGGGATTCGTTGACGGCGGACTCTATACCATTGATTTCTCGGTTACACATTACGCCACCTCAAATGTTATTTCGTCCACGCTGTCCGGTCCCCTCGCCGGTGTGCCCTCCACTAATTTCACACGCACGACGATTGATACGAGCGGCAGCAACTATTCCAAGTTTGATTGCTTCATGATCCGCGTGGACACTTCGGCCCTTGCGTCCGACTTGTTCATCGTCAAGGAATTCCGAGTCGTAAAGATTTCCCCGGCAAGCGCCATAGTGCAGTTCCCAATCACATCGGCGATGATTCCGGGCGCGAATCAGTTCGCGCTTACGTGGCAATCTGTGTCTGGACAGAATTACCAGGTTCAATCCAGCGACTCGCTTGCGCCGCAATCGTGGAGTTCCAACGCAACCGTTACCGCCACCGGTTCCTCGACGT
>JAICXV010000787.1 GCA_025934545.1 Verrucomicrobiia bacterium | reverse complement strand
TCCGGCCATGACGAGGACGGCGTCCGGGTAGCGTTGAAAAATGCAGGGCGCTTCGTTAACGACCCAACTTTGGTTTTTCACGGTGTCGATGCGTCCGACCATCAACAATACGCGTTTGCCGACGAGGGCAGGGAAGGCGGCCAGAGCGTCGTCGCGGTGATCTTCGGCATAGTCATCCGCCGGAATACCGTGCGGCTGAACGACGACGCGTTGGTGCGGATATTTTTCTTTGAGCAACCGCGCTTCATTGCGATTGCACGTCAGGATCGCATCGGCTTGTTCGAGCACTTTGCGCGAACGCAGGAATGCGCCGAAAAATCTTCCCCATTCGAAACCACCTTTCAGCGGTTCGGCAAGATGAGCTTTCGCGCTTTCCGGCAAATCGAGAACGCCGCCGTGAATGGAAGCAACTAAGGGAATTCGGCGCGCGCGCGCAATGCACAATGCGGTCCCGCCGAGTCGATTTTGCGTGTGGGCGTGAATGACATCGATGTTGGGCTCGCGCAAAAGTTTCCAGATCAGGTCGAACGAAATCAGGTTTCCACCCATCGCAATGAGCGCGCGTTTTTGTTCGGCGTTGATTCCCCAAACTGGAACTATGCCGTTGAAGCGTTTGACGCGATGGCCGGCTGCGGCGAACGGATCGTTGCGAACAGCGCCGGTGAGACGCGGCGCGAACGCAAGGGATTTGACCTCCTGGACGCGCAAGCCGTCGCAGAGCCGTTTGACCGCTGTTTCTGTTCCACCCCATTCCCGGGGATCGTATTTTCGCAATACGTGAGCCACTTGCATCATGCTTTACCTTCCAAACCCAAAACGGGCACCGAACGTGTCCACCCATTAAGCGCTGAACGCGGTTTAATGACCATCGGGCGAGCGGCTGTTTCTTCGATGCGTGCATTGCCTCAAGTGCATGGTGGCGACGCTGAACTATGATTCGCAAGTTGCCCTGATTTCCCTCGGTTAAAAACGGCTTAGCATTGGGCGGTTTGGATGCTGTTGATTTAATCAAGGTTTGTATTCTGTTCTTCGCCTACTTTGTGTTCGCGCCGCTGTTGGGCGTGTTGATCAAAGGGCGC
Organism: Verrucomicrobiia bacterium; assembly: GCA_025934545.1. GTDB lineage: Bacteria > Verrucomicrobiota > Verrucomicrobiia > Limisphaerales > Palsa-1400 > JAICXV01. The sequence goes on along the minus strand of JAICXV010000787.1, from coordinate 488 downwards.
GCGAAGATCCAGGACTGGGTTTTCTTCGTCGTGTGTTTCATGACAATCTCCGGCCTGTTCGGTCCGGCGGAGTGGGGGCTAACAATCGACTACCATCCTTTCTATCGCGGCACAGCGCGCGGCTATCATTTCTATTTTAACGAAGCGTTGGCGGGAGCTTTGATCGTGGCGAATTATTTGGAATCGCCGCGCCGGTTCCGTTGGATGCCGCCGGGATTAATCTTTTACTATATCTATTTGGCGATGAGTTTTGTCTCGATCATCAACGCACCCCAGCCGGTCTACGTGGTGATGGCAGCGGTGAAAGCAACGGAAGTCGTGGTCATCTTCATCGCGGCTTACAATTATTTTCAAAACACCGAGCGGGTTCGCTGGTTCCTGACGACGTTTTGTGTCGTGATGTTCTGGGAACTGATCATTTGCTTAAAACTGAAATACAAGGACCAGGTCTACCAGGTCCTCGGCACGTTCGAGCATCAAAACCCGCT
>JAICXV010000291.1 GCA_025934545.1 Verrucomicrobiia bacterium | reverse complement strand
GGTCGTATTATCAGGCGAAAGGAATCAAATCTGGTGTGCTCACGGCGCGGATCGAAATCCTAAAAGCGCTTGGAAAACCAGCCAATCCTGCCGACGACAAGAAGCTGGAACAGTACGCCGAGGACCAAAAAGAAATTAAGGAAAAGGCGGACCATCTCGAAAAACATTCCGATTCCCACATAAGAACGCACGTTGTTTTCGCGCGATCAGTCACCATGTTTCAGGTGGCGATTGCCGTCTCGGCGATCTCGGTGCTCACCAAACGACGACGGTTTTGGTACGTGGGAATCGCGTTTGGCGTTGCCGGCGTCGTGTTTTTCATTCAAGGATTGCTGACGCAGTAGGCAGTCTCGACAGGAGCGCGGACTTCAGTCCGCTTCACCTTTAGATTCTCTATAACCGTTGGAAATCGAAGTGCCCGCTGTGTTCGTGCGGTGAAGCGGACTGAAGTCCGCGCTCCTCAAGCCAGCACTTGAATCGCAATCAGACGCAGGCTTTCACCTTGTCACCAATATGGCTGCGGAGCTAAAGTAACTGCGCCATGGTTTTCCCGGTCGTTGAGCGTGAGTTGCGCGTTGCTGCGCGCCGACGTTCCACGTATCGGGTGCGGCTTCTTGCAGTCATCGCAATGATGGCCGGGTTCGGGTTTGCGGAATTGGTTTTTTTGGATCGCGATCAAAGCCCCGCCGAACACGGCCAGATCCTTTTTCAAATTTTCTCATGGCTCGCGCTCACATTTGCAGGGCTGGCTGGACTGCTCGGCACCGCTGATTGTATGAGCGCCGAGAAACGCGAGGGAACGCTCGGCCTCTTATTTTTAACTGACCTCAAAGGATACGATGTGATTTGCGGAAAGCTGGCCGCGAATTCGGTCTCAATCGTCTACGCATTGCTCGCAAGCGTGCCCATCCTCAGCTTGCCAATCATCATGGGCGGTGTCGGCGCGATGCAATTCATCAAAGTCACTTTGATACTGCTTACGGTGTTGGCGCTCTCGTGCGCCGTCGGCGTATTCATTTCGACGAATAGCCGCAACGAACGCAAAGCGATGGTGTTCGCCGTGCTGACCATGCTCGCCATTGTCGCTTTGCCACTCGTCGTTGCCGCGATATTGGAAAGCAAGGAATTCATTGCCGACAACGATGCCGTCAAAATCGCAAACCTCAGTCCCGTTTTTAGTATGGGCCTGGTTTTGTTTGCATCCCGAATGGGCATGCCAAACGCCTTGGCAAATTTCATGCACTATCACGTTTGGATTACCTTGACGTGGTTGTGGCTTTTGGCTGCGTTCTTTCTTGCGAGCGCTGCGCGGAAAGCGCCGGGGTCATGGCAGGAAGGTGAGGCTGCGCCGCGACTTATGCGCCGGAAAATCCGTTGGCGCTTTCCGAAGTGGCAACCCCCGCGCGCCTTGCTCGACGGCAACGCGTATCAGTGGTTGGCATTGCGCGGGGAAACGACACCGCGCGCCGTCTGGGGATTTGTCATCGCAATGCTCGGCATCTGGGGTATCGCCGCATGGCAATACGGCAGGATGATGCTTGAAGATTCGATACTGCTCCCGACGGTCGTTATCGTAAATGGATTCCTTAAAATTTGGGTCGTGGGTGAAGCGTCGCGCCGTTTTGTCGAAGACCGGCAAAACAATGCGCTGGAACTTTTACTTTCGACGCCGCTCAACCAGAAGGATCTAATGCAAGGACAATGGCGCGCGCTCCTTAAACTGTTCGCTTTGCCGATGCTCGCTGTCGTTGCATGGGAATTCTTCGCTCTCGCCAAAATGAAAACTTACGGCGGAGACGCGCCGATGGGTATTTCCAGCGCACTGTTTCTTGGCCTCGATTCCGTTGCTCTCGCATGGCTCGGCATGTGGTATGCGCTCAAATTTTCCTCTCGCATACGCGTCATGTTGACGTGCGTTGGCCTCGTCTTGATCATCCCGCTCACACTCCGAATTACCGTGCTGGTACTCGTCTCGTTTGCATTCGAAGGAAGAAATTACAACGCTGTGCAACGCTTCCAACACCTCGCCGACATTTTCATTGTCGGCGCCATGATTCTGTTCGACGCCGCAGTAATATATCGCTCGCGCGTGCTCATCCTCCGCAACCTGCGTCGCCTGGCCGTGGAGCGCTTTGGTAAAGGCTAGACCGGTTTGCGGTAAATGGGCTTCGGGACAACTTGCGCGGGAAAATGTTGGCCGCGAATTTCAATTTCGATGGCGCTACCAGCTTTGGCAAAGTCCGGTGTGACAAAGCCCAAACCGATTCCGGCATTGAGCGACGGGCTTTGCGTGCCGCTCGTAACTTCGCCGATTTTATTGCCGCCGCCGAAAATGGCATAATGCGGACGCGGCGGCGGACTTTTGCCCGACATCTTGAACGCGACAAGTTTCTTTTTTGCCCCTTCAGCCTTTTGTTGAGCAAGGACGGAACGCCCCATGAAATCACCTTTTTCCAATGCGATAAAGAAGCCGACTCCTGCTTCGATTGGCGTGGTATCTTCGTCGAGTTCGTGACCGTAGAGTGGGTAGCAAACTTCGGTGCGCAAAGTGTCACGCGCGCCCAGACCGGCCGGTTTTAATCCGAAGGGTTTGCCGATTTCGAGAATGGCGTTCCAAACATTTTCGATTCCCGCCGCCGTGCCGAGGATCTCGAAACCGTCTTCTCCCGTGTAGCCGGTGCGCGCTACCCAGACCATCGAATCAGCGCCCCATTTAAAACACGCGATCTGATTCTTCTTCAGTTCGCTGGGCTTGGAAACTTTCGTGCCAAGCACGGATTTGCCAGGAAAACATTGGTCGATGAACTCCTTCACTCGCGGCCCCTGCGCGGCCACTGCGCCGCTGGTGGCTGAACGGTTCGACAGACTGACATTGGCGGCATCGCCGAACTTCGCCAATTGTTGCTCCATCCACGTCACGTCAGCGTCAATCCGCGATGCATTGATAATCAAAACATATTGGTTTGGTTCGATATGATACGCATAAAGGTCATCAATCGCGCCCCCCCGTTCGTTGCACATGATCGTGTATTGGCCCAGCCCGACTTCCAGCTTGCGAACGTCATTTGTGAGGATGCTGTTTAGAAAATTCGCTGCGGCCGTGCCAGTGAACAGGACTTGGCCCATGTGCGAAATATCAAAGATGCCGGCAGCGTTCCGCACCGCCTGATGCTCGTCCATGATGCTGGTGTATTGAACGGGCATTTCCCAACCGCCGAATTCAACGAGGCGCGCGCCGAGTTTTTGGTGCGCGTTGTAAAGTGGTGTGCGCTTAAGCATACAAATTAGAAGTTAGAGCCTCCTCACGCCGGCTGCTACAAAATGTTTTCAGAGTTTACCGAGCGCGTATCGCAAGGCGTATTGAGCTTTGTCAAAGTCCGCGATGGTCCGCAGATAATTGGCGCGGGCGCGCGTGAGATCTTGTTCGGCCTGGATATTTTCGAGCACAATCCCGACCGCAAATTCTTTGCGCAGTTCCGTCAGGCGCAAACCTTGCTCCGCCGCTTCAACCGCGCGCCGTGCGGACCCGAGTTGTTCATCGAGCGATTGCACACGAACAGCCGCATCAACAACTTCGCGAGCAACTTGATCGGAAGTTTTGACGGATGCGAGTCTCGCCACTTCGAGTCGGGCTTGGGCGGCGTGTTCGCGAGAGAAATCGAATAGGCCGCCGGGACCAATTTTCCAACTGACGGCAGCAAAAATATCTTCCTGTTCACCAAACCGCGATGAGCCCACATCGCTATCGCCGCCAAGAGCACCGCCGAAAACTTGCGCGCCAACGGACGGAATCAATGGCCCATACTTCGCCCCTCGTTTTTCTTCAAGGGCGGCTCCATAAAGCGATTTGCCCTGCTTGATTTCTGGGCGCGATGCGAGCGCCTGTTGGACCAGCGATGAAAGCGCGGCGTTGGTGTCGGTAATTGAAGCTGGCACCAGTTCGCTTTCGTCGGCGGTCAATTCCACTGTTGCGTCGAGATGCAGCGTTTGCGCGAGTTGCGCTGCGGCGAGACGTTGCGATTCCTGCGCGCGTCGCAACGTCAATTCATCGTTCTCGGCCTGCACACGCACCCGCAGTTCGTCCCCTTTAAACGCAATACCGGCCCCAACCGCGCGAACGATCTGCGATTCGTAATTGGTCGAAATAGTGCGCGCCTGTTCTGCGACGCGAACCGAAGCCTGGGCGAAAAGCAGATCAAAATAATTTTGCGCCGCGACGAACACGCTCGCTTGCCGCTGAGCTTCGGTAAAATGCGCGACAGCCGCCGCTTGTTGTTTGGTCGAAAGAGATTTGAAAAGTGCGTCGCCAATATCCAACTGCGCGCCCAGTGTGACGCCGGGCGAATAGGATTGCTTATGGACTTCAATGATATTTCCAGCGACATCCTGAATCAGATTGTCGTGCCGCCGATACGATATCCCCGGCGACAGCCACGGAAAAAATTGGGCGCGCGCGGATTCGTGAACCGCTTTCGCCTCCGCCAGACGAGCGCGGGCGATTTGGATATCGAGGTTCTGCGCTTTTGCGAGGCGCAGCACGGTTTCAAGATTGATAGCGTTGGTTTGCGACTGACCTGTAAATGACACCAGCACATTCAAACACACAGACACGAAGAGCACAGAGATGCCCGGAAAGGAATTCCATGAAAGCATTCCTCTCTGAGCTTTCCCGCTCTTTGTC
>JAICXV010000373.1 GCA_025934545.1 Verrucomicrobiia bacterium | reverse complement strand
GGCATCGAAGTGCGCGCGATGGTCAGCCGCCGCATCCAGCCATTGCATCTCAACGGCCACACCGTTCATCAGGTCTGCGTCCCGTTTCATTTCGGCAGCGCGGGTCCAATGACCGGCGGAAGCGTCAACGATCTCATTGAAATCACCGCCGAACCAAATATCTCCATCCCCGAAAGCAAAGCAGCTTTGTGCAACGTTATCCCCGAACCGATGCCGCGCGGTCCGGAGTTTTGGAAATGGTTCCAGGAAAAATCGCAAATCAACACGCGGACGAATCGCCATCCTGAAGAACCGCCCGCGGGCGCGCCGATGGGCGGCAAACTCGTGCCCGGTCATGGCCAACACGGAAAGACGCACTGATATGATTGGCGAAGGCATTCACAGTTCAAACCAGCGCCGCCACACTTACGTGGAAGACGAAGTGCCGGTCGGCTTTTTCACCGACCCAACGCTTTGCATTGGTTGCAAAGCCTGCGAGGTGGCCTGCAAAGAATGGAACCATGTTCCCGCCGATAACATCGGTTGGACCGGCCATTCCTACGACAACACCACGACGCTCGGAGCATCGACATGGCGGCACGTGATGTTCCTCGAACAACCGAAACAACGCGGACATCAAATCGCCGGCACTTTGAACAACGGCGATCATGATCCATCCCGATGGTTGTTTTTGTCCGACGTTTGCAAACATTGCGAAACAGCGGGTTGCCTTGAGTCGTGTCCAACTGGCGCGATCGTTCGCACCGAAACGGAAGCTGTCTTTGTTCAGAACGAAGTCTGTAACGGCTGCGGCTACTGCGTCGTGTCCTGTCCGTTTGGCGTCATCGACCGTCGCGACGCGAAACTTCCGGATAAAGGTGGCGCGTTCAAATGCACATTTTGCTACGACCGCCAGGCCAGTGGTCTGACTCCGGCGTGCGCGAAAGTTTGTCCAACCGAATCGATTCGCTTTGGGCCGCTCGCCGATATGCGCGAGGAAGCGGCCAACCGCGTTCGCCAATTGCAACGCGATGGCTACGATGACGCCCAGCTTTACGATCCGGTGGACACTTCGGTTAAAGGTATCCATGCATTGTTTCTCCTTCTTGGAAAACCCGAGGACTACAAACTGCCGCCGCATCCTGAAGTCCCCACGCTCTATCTCAAAGCCGCTTACGGATCGATGATCGCGACCGCTATCGCTGCCGCCGCGTTCGCCCTTTGCGCATTTGCGTTTATGTAAATTATGCATCAACCGCACGGAACAGATTTCGAAACACGCCTCGACCAGCTTCGCCGTGAAGCTCGTGAAAAAGGGCGCGTTGGCGACGCAGGCACACACGCCGCTGGCGGACCGATGCCAAACCCGTCCTCGAGCAATAATGCATTCGGCTATTTTGGTCTGCCCTTTCTCAAACCGCCGGTCTGGGAATGGATGATTCCTGTCTACTTTTTCATAGGCGGCATTGCGGGTATGTCGGGATTAGTCGCGGTGGGCGCACTTATAAAAAACGAATTTGACCTGGCACGCGTTGCGATGTGGTCCGCGGCGATTGGTGCGATTATCTCGATCATTCTTCTGACCGCGGACCTTGGTCGTCCCATGCGCTTCATCTACATGCTGCGCGTTTTCAAATATCAATCGCCGATGTCTCTCGGTTCATGGATTCTTTCGGCCTTCAGCACGTTTGCGGTCCCCGGTTTGGTTTTTACTGAATGGCAAATTCATTCTTCAATTCCGATCGTCCATGCGCTGGCAATCATTGGAATCATTGGTTCCGCAGTGTTTGGCGTTTTTCTTGCCACATATACTGGTGCCTTGATCGGTGTGACGACCATTCCTGCCTGGAATGCCCATCGCGCAATTCTGCCGTTCCATTTCGGCATGGCGGGTCTGGGCGCTGCGGTCGCAATACCAATTCTCCTCGGCTTTCCCGAGCCGGCGCTCTCCTCGATTTTCTTTTTTGCCGCCGGCGCCGAAACCCTCGTGCAAATCTATTTAACTTTCCGACGCCACGGCGCAGTCGACGCCGCGTTGCATCACGGAAAACCCGGCTGGGTCATGCGCATCGGCGAAACATTCTCCGGTCCGTTGCCGTTGATTCTCGCTGGGCTGAATGTCTGGTTTCCTGCCGCCATCATTTTCTTGCTTGGCGCGTTGCTCGCGCGTTTCGGCTGGCTCGCCGCGGGTCGTACGTCTGCCTGCGATCCTGAATCACTCCTAGCCTCTGAACGCGGCGCTCAACCGGCGGCGGAATCAAAAGTACCGTATGTCATCAACCCCTCCATCGCCTCTTTTGGCAGCATGAACAAATCGCAACGGTGAATCGCCGTTGAAAATGTTTGAGCGGGCGTGTTCAATCAGTGGAGTGCCTGCCGATATTGCACAGTCCTCCGTCGCAACGCCACAAATGTCTTCCGCGACAATTCAGCGACGTTTGGTGTCGCTCGATGTCTTGCGCGGATTCGACATGATTTGGATCATTGGTGGCGCCGACGTTCTTCGTTCGATTGCGGTCATGACCAAACAGCAATGGCTCGTGCCGCAATTCGAGCATATCGATTGGGCCGGGCTACACTTCTACGATGTCATTTTCCCGCTCTTTATTTTCATCGTCGGCGCGTCGTTGGTGTTTTCATTGTCCAAATCGCTCGAACAGGCCGGGCGCGCCGCCACGCTCAAACGGATCGTGCGCCGGTCCTTCGTTCTTTATTTTCTTGGCTTCCTTTTCAGCGGCGGGTTGAGCCGTCGCTGGCCTGAACTTCATTTCGTCGGTGTCTTGCAACGCATCGCTGCCGCGTATTTCTTTGCCGGCCTTCTTTTCTGCTGGTTTAAGCCACGCGTCCTGTTTGGAATTTGTGTCGCTCTCCTAATCGGATATGACGCAACGATGACCTTCGTGCCGATGCGCGATATTCGTTTGGACAAGAAAGCTTTTGACCGCGTCACCGCTCTAACTGGCGAAAAAGATCCCGCTAAAATCTTCCTGAACACAACCAATTGGACCTCTGGAAAATTCGAACGCGGCTACAACCTCGCGAATCAGATCGACTTTCAATATCTGCCCGGCTTTAAAGGCTACGGCTATTACGATCCGGATGGTTTGTTCTCAACGATTCCGGTGATCGCAACCTGTCTGTTCGGTGTTTTTGCTGGACTGCTCTTGCGCGCTGAAGCCAGTGACAAAACCAAATTGCTTTACCTTTGTTTGGGAGGAGTAACGGCAATCGTTCTTGGAATCATTTGGTCGTTCCATTTTCCCATCGTCAAACGCCTGTGGTCTCCGTCTTTCGTTCTGGTCACAGCGGGAATTTCGGCCGTCGTTCTTGCGCTGTTTTTCTGGCTCATCGAGATCAGAAAAATCGACTTCTGGTGCACGCCATTTGTGTGGGTTGGAATGAACGCTATTACGATCTACTTCAGCAAGTGCCTTATTGATTACAACGCGCTCTCCAATCGTTTCCTCGGAGGCGAAATCAAAAAGTTCCTCAACCTACAATGGTCGGGTTCCGGAGATTTTGTGGTGGCCCTCGGCGCGTTGGCACTTGCGCTCTGGCTGTGCCGATTTCTCTATCGAAGAAAAATTTTCCTGCGCGTCTAAGCGTTAACGGTTTCCTGCACTTGATCCGTCAATGGAATGTTGGGATCACCGACCGGAGTATGAGGATCGCGTCCGATCAATTCGTTGAAAGCCGCCGCGTCGAGCGTTTCGCGCTTCAATAGCTCTTCAGTGACGCTGTCGAGGTATTCGCGGTGTGCCAGCAGAATCTCTCGCGCTTCTACATAAGCGAGATCAAGAATCCGTTTCACTTCCTCGTCGATTTCACGGGCCGTCTGTTCGCTGCAATCACGCTGCAAAGTGTTGCTGCCCGGCATGAACATCGGCCCCTGATGTGTGGCACAGTGTGCCAGACCAATCTTCTCGCTCATGCCATAAACACAAACCATCTGCCGCACCAACGCCGTCCCGCGCTCCAAATCATTTTCTGCGCCGGTCGTGATGTCGTGAAAAACGATTTCTTCAG
>JAICXV010000143.1 GCA_025934545.1 Verrucomicrobiia bacterium | reverse complement strand
GCAGCAAATCGTAATTACGAAATGGAATCGACGGTCCGCACCATTCACCGCGTTGACATACAAAAGCGAGGCAATCTGATTACAGTCATTATCGAAGGTGACGGGTTCCTTTATAAGATGTGTCGCGGCATCGTCGGCACATTGGTTTACGTGGGGCAGGGGAAGATTGCTGTTCGCGACGTAAAACAAATTCTCGCGGCCAAAGACCGCAGCGCTGCCGGCATGAGCGCTCCTGCTCACGGGCTAGTTTTGTGGAAGGTGTTTTATGGTAAAGGAACAAAGTCCAAAAACGGGAGCGATGACGAATGAACGTCGTCCTGGTCGAGCCAGAAATTCCGCCGAATACCGGCAACATCGCGCGGCTCTGCGCGGCGACGGCGACAACGTTGCACCTAATTGAACCATTCGGCTTCAAACTCGACGATACACAATTGAAACGTGCCGGCCTCGATTATTGGGATCATCTTAATTGGCATCGGTGGCCGAATTGGGCGGCATTTCAAAAACAACTTCCGTCTGATGCGCGTCTTTGGATCATCGAGTCGAAAGGTGCGCAACGGTACGACCAAATAAAGTTCGCGCCGAACGACTACCTCATCTTCGGCCGCGAAACCGCTGGCCTTCCGAAACAACTACTTGATCAACATCGCGACTCGTGGGTGCGCATTCCAATGTTCCACGACAAAGTTCGTTCGTTGAATTTATCAAACTGTGTTGCGCTGGTACTTTATGAAGCGTTGCGTCAGCAAGGTTTCGATGGCGAAGTGGAGTAGGGGACTAATCCGTGTTGCACAAGCGCGCGACTGCTCGTAACCTTTAGGCTGTATGGGCGGTTAGCGCAGCGGTAGCGCAGCAGCTTTACACGCTGTTGGTCGGGGGTTCGAATCCCTCACCGCCCACCATTTTCCGATTTCAATTTCGAATATGAAATTCTGCACCGCCGTTCTGGCGCTAGCGCTGATTGTTCAAGGATGCGCTTCTCATTCGGCACTGCACCAGGCCGTGCTTAAAGGCGACAAAGCGAAAATCGCAACGCTAGTGGAGCAGGGGGCTAAAATCGACAGCCGCGACGCGCGTGGACGCACCCCGCTCTTCATTGCCGCTGAAAATGGCGATGCTGACACTGTTGAAGAATTGCTCAATCACGGTGCTAACCCAACGAAAGGCGCCCTGCTCAAACACGGCAACACACCGTTGCACGTTGCCGCGCAAAATGGTTTCAACAAGATCGTTGAATTGCTCCTCGCAAAGTCGACCAATGCGGACCTGCGAAATTCATCCGGCCAAACGCCGTTAATGCTGGCGGCGTGGGCGCGTCATCCGCAAACGGTCACCCTGCTCATCAAACACGGCGCGAACGTTGCCGCCCGCGATCATTATGACTGCACTGCGTTGCACACGCCCTGGCACGCGAAACCGGCGGACGCCAATTATACGTCCGTGATGGAAATATTAATTGCTAATAACGCGCCAGTGAACGCTCATGCGCGTCTACCGCTCGGTTATACGCCGTTGATGGGCGCCGCGAGTGTCGGCGATAAAGAAACGGTTGAATTGCTTTTGGAAAAAGGCGCGCGTGTTAATGATGCCGATGTCGACGGCGAGACCGCCTATTCACTTGCCGAATACAAACGCTACGAAGATGTGATGGGCGTCATATCGGAAAACGGCGGGACGAGGTTTAATCCAATCACGCCAGAACCTGAGCCAACTAATATCAAATCAGAAACAGAAAACCCGTGATCCAAAAGGGGCGACCACCCGGAAGTCAAGTAAATATAACAAACATTGTGCGAAACTAGAGGGGCTGTATAGCCGGGAAACGGTTCCTAGCTGTAAATTTTTTTGAGTCTTTTTACGATTATTGCTGACCCCAACCGAATCGTCCGCGTTCGCCGGCATTCTTCGGCAGGATTGGCCAGTAAACAAACCACGATTTGCCGATCACGTTTTGTTCTGGAAAATCGCCCCAGAATCGCGAATCCGAACTGTTCGCGGTGTTATCGCCGAAGACCAGGTAATGATCTGGCCGGACTTCGATATAATCATCCGTCGTTTGCAATCTGGACCGCGGGTCTAAGGTGTGGCCCGAATAGTGACTGTCCCGGGCTGGTTGATTTGGGTCAAACGTATAAACGTTCTCGAAATGCGGATCGGCTGCACTCAACGGCTTGCCGTTGATGCAGGCATGCCGCGGCTCAGGATCTGTTGGCTTCAGTTTGCAGATGCTGACTTTTTCACCGGGCAAACCAATCAACCGCTTTATATAAAATTGCGTCTGGTCGAGACCTTCAATTCCTTTGGTTTTGAAAACGATGATTTCACCGCGTTTAGGTTTGCGAAAATTGTAGCTGACGCGATCGACAAACAAATGATCCCCGGTGGTGTCGACGAGCCGCAAAATCGGTTCGCCTTTGCGAAACGTTTCGTGCGGATAAATAATGTGGCGCGCGTGCAGTCCATCTTCGCTGACTTCGACGGTAAACGGGTCATGGCCCGAACCCGTATCCTCGGGCGTGAACCAAAAAGTGTGCGTCGTCGGTTGGGTTTGGCCAACGTATTGAACGACGACTTGCCGCTTGTTGATGAACATGCTCAGGTGTTGCGGCGGGCTAATCGACAACACCTCGCCGTCGTCCTCAGCAATCCATTCATGATAAAACTTTCCGCGCATGATCGCATCGATCCATTGCTGGCCCGCGCCCGGCACTTTGAAATTCGGATCGTCGGTCTTATTATCGACGGTCATCCCGAACAAAGTCGGCTGCATCGAACCAGTCGGGATCTTGAACGGTTGCAGGAAAAATGTGCGAATACCCATCGCTATGACAATCGCCACGAGGAAGACCTCAATGTTTTCGCGCCAGACGGCGTTCGGATATGGTTTGAGCCATTTATTGGCGGTCGCTTCCAATTGTTTGGCCGCATCTCGAATCGTGGCCGTATCCGAACTGGTGTCAACGGCGGTGCATGTTTGTTTCAGCGACGCTTCGACGGCGTCAACTGCTTGCGGCGCGAGAATGTCACGTTGCGCATTGAGAAGCTTGCGCACGTGCTTGGCGAGGTCGGATGCTTCGCGCACTGTGCTTGATAGGAACCAGCGGAGTCTCATGGTATAAAAATCTTAAATCTATTTAGGCTCGGGACGAAACCCGATTTGACGTTTTGGTCTTTCAGGCTCTGGTGGCGACGGTGGTGGATCAAGGAGACGCATGATACGCCGCAGCACATCCACGATGGCGGTTTCATGATTATCGAGCCGAGACGTGAGTTTGCGTTCCAAGTCTCGAAGTTCTTTTGCTAAATCCTGGCTGCTGGCGAGCATTTCTCGCATCTTGATGAACGCTCTTACGATAAAAATGCTCATCCGAACTGCTTGCGGGCTGTTCAAAACATTGGCGGCCATGACCGCGCCGTTTTCGGTGAAAGCGTACGGTAGGTATTTGATGTTCTGGCCGCGCTTGATGCGCGGATTTTGAGGCCTTGACCGTTTCGTTTCATTCAAGATCACAATTTGTGATCTTGAACGCGACACTGAATTAGCTTCCTCAACCTTCAATTGAAACATGAAATCCTCTGGAAAGCGTTTCTTGTTGCGCTTAACTGCCTGATTCAACACTCGTGTTTGGACACCGTAAAGCGCAGCCAAATCGGAATCCATGATGATTTTCTGGCCACGAATCGACTGAATAAACGATTCGATGCGTTCAACGGGGGCGGGCTGTGGCTTGGCTTTCATCCTTACGCCTTCAGCACCTCAATAAACGCTTCCTGTGGAATATTGACCGAACCGAACGCCTTCATCCGTTTTTTGCCTTCTTTTTGCTTCTCGAGCAATTTGCGTTTACGCGTGATATCGCCGCCGTAGCATTTCGCGGTAACGTCCTTGCGCATCGCGCTGACGGTTTCCCGCGCGACAATCTTTCCGCCGATCGCGGCTTGAATGGCCACCTGGTATTGCTGTTTGGGAATGACTTCTTTCAACTTCGCGGCGAGCGCGCGTCCCCTGCTATCTGCTTTGCTGCGATGGACGATGCTGGAGAACGCGTCAACGGATTCGTTGTTCACGAGCATGTCGAGCTTCACCATGTCCGACGGCAAATAGCCGGCATGCTCGTAATCCATCGAGCCGAATCCGCGCGTGATGCTTTTTATGCGGTCATGAAAATCGATCAGGATTTCATTCAAGGGCAATGACGTCGTAATCATCACGCGCTTGGAATCCAACGTTTCCGTGTGATCGGCTGTGCCGCGCTTTTCGGCAATCAACGACATCATGTCGCCGATGCATTCGTTCGGACAAATGATGAACGCCCAGACCATGGGCTCTTCGATTTTCTCGATGTAATTGACCTCTGGCAAAAACGCCGGGTTATCGATTTCCTTCACCGTGCCATCGGTCAAGGTCACTTTATAAACGACGCTCGGATAGGTCGCGATGATGTCCATGTCGTATTCGCGACGCAACCGCTCCTGGACGATTTCCAAATGGAGCAACCCGAGAAAACCACAGCGGAAACCAAAGCCGAGCGCGACCGAGCTTTCACTTTGGTAAACGAACGCGGAGTCGTTGAGCTGCAACTTGGCCATGTTGGCCTTGAGATGTTCGTAGTCGGCGGTGTTGATTGGATAAATGCCACTGAACACCATTGGATGGCTTTCTTTGAAACCCGGCAAAACCGGAGATGGATGGCGCGCTTCGGTGAGCGTGTCGCCCATCTTCACGTCTTTCGGCGTTTTGATGTTCGCCGTGAAATAACCGGTTTCTCCCACTTCAAGTTTCTCGCGGACGTATGGCTTCGGATTGAAACTACCGACCTCTTTAATCTGATACGATTTGCCGGTCTGAAGTAGTTTGATATCCATGCCGGGCTTTAGTTCGCCGTTGAAAACGCGCACGTGCGTGACGACGCCTTTGTAGGTGTCAAAATATGAATCGAAGCAAAGACCTTGCATCGAAACGGCGCCGGTTGGTTTCGGCGGTGGAACGCGCGCGACAATGGCTTCGAGAATCTCGTCGATGCCAATGCCTTCTTTAGCGCTAGCCGGAATGGCTTGGTCGGCCGGGATGGTCAAAATATCTTCAAGCTGCTGCTTGGTCAGCGCAACATTCGCGTGTGGCAGATCGATTTTGTTGATGACTGGAATGATCGTTAGATTTTGCTTCGTCGCTAGATGAACGTTGGCCACCGTCTGTGCCTCGACTCCTTGCGCCGCATCGATGATGAGGATGGCGCCTTCGCAAGCGCTGAGGCTGCGCGAGACTTCGTAAGTGAAATCGACGTGGCCGGGAGTATCGATCAGGTTGAGTTCATACTCTTCACCGTTGCGGGCCTTATAGAGCATCGTGACCGGATGGGCTTTAATGGTGATTCCCCTCTCCCGCTCAAGGTCCATCGAGTCGAGCAACTGATCAGACATGTTGCGCGTGGCGATAGTGCCGGTGCGATGCAAAAGGCGGTCCGAAAGCGTCGTTTTCCCATGATCGATATGGGCAATGATGCTGAAATTTCTAATGTGCGCTGTGTCCATCCAATTAACTATAACCCGACATAAATATCGGGGCTGTAGAACATAAGGGCGAGTGGTGCGGGCGGAAAGGGAATTTTCTCACCCTTCTGTGCCGCGCACTTTTCGCTAGCCCGAATTTCGTTGCAAAAAGCGTTCGGGTAGCAGCCTTAGCGGCCGTTCTATCTCACTTGACACAATCGGCATATTTCTGTAATTTCTGTTTAGACAGAAATGACCGAATTAAATGAACGCTCTTAGCCCAGTTCAACAAAAGTTCATCCTTCATTGGGGTAAAATGGGTGCGCAATGGGGCATCAACCGCACGGTCGCCCAAATCCACGCGTTGCTCTATTTGTCCCCTAAGCCGATCGATGCTGAAATGATTTCCGACACGCTCGGGGTTGCTCGTTCCAACGTCAGTAACAGCCTGCGCGAACTCGAAGGCTGGGGCATCGTGCGCATCGTCCACGTTCTCGGAGATCGCCGCGACCATTACGAATCACTCAAGGACGTTTGGGAAATGTTCCGCATCGTTCTCGATGAGCGCAAAAAACGTGAGATGGACCCGACGCTCGACTTGCTGAAAGAGTGCGCCGCCGAAGCTGACGCCTCGAAGACAGATAAATACACAAAAGAGCGATTGGAGGCTTTGCTGGAATTTTTCGAATCGACCAGCGCCTGGTATGGGCAAATCCGCAAGCTGCCAATCGCCGGCATCCGCAAGTTCGTAAAGATGGGCGACAAGATCATGAAATGGATCGGCAAAATTTAGAAAGGTGACGCTTATGAAAATTGCAATCACGGGAGCAAACG
>JAICXV010000638.1 GCA_025934545.1 Verrucomicrobiia bacterium | reverse complement strand
CGAAAACTCGAAAATCGCGTGGCCGAACGCACGGCAGAGTTGCAGGAAACCAATACGCAATTGGAGTCTTTCATCTATTCCGTCGCGCACGATCTGCGCACGCCGTTGCGGTCGATCAGTGGCTTTGCCGAAATTCTGCAGGAAGATTTTGGTCCGTCTCTCCAAACCACGGGGACGAAATACATCGAGCGCATCATCCGCGCCTCCGGCGAAATGGATGATTTGATCAAAGACCTGCTCGCCTACAGCTACGTTAGCCGTGGCAAAATTGAACTCGCGCCCGTCGACCTCGATCAGATGCTCGCGGAAGTCCACGACCAGTTCGAGCCGGAAATTCAACAAAAACAAGCACGTCTTTCTATCGAATCGCCCCTGCCGAAAGTGCTGGCCCACCAACCGACGTTGCATCAGGCCATCGTTAATCTTTTGTCGAACGCGATGAAATTCGTCAAACCCGGCGAGAAACCGTCCATCGGCGTGCATTTGGGACCCGCCGCCAGCGGTTACGTTCGTCTCTGTGTGGAAGACGAAGGCATCGGCATCGACCCCGAACACCACGAACGCATCTTCGGCGTGTTCGAACGCCTTGATCCTGATGCATACACTGGCACCGGCATTGGCCTCGCCATCGTGCGTCGCGCGGTCGAGCGAATGGGCGGCAAAGTCGGCGTCGAATCCGAGCTCGGTAAAGGCAGCCGATTCTTCATCGAACTGCGCAAGGCGTAACGAAAATCATTGCCCGGTCGCGCGCCGTTCCACTACTGTGCGGCAATGCGGAATGTATTTTTTAGCTTTCTGACCGTTTGCGTTCTTACCACATTCACCACTCGCGCCGAAAATCGCATCCCCAACAGTTGCCGGATCAATGGCTTTGCCATCGGCTGCCAGGCTTACACCTTCAATCGTTTCACCACGTTCGAAGCCATCGAAAAAACTGCCGAAGCCGGCGGCAAGTGCATCGAATTTTATCCCAATCAAAAGTTCAGTCCCGACCAGCCCGATGTAAAACTTGACCACAACCTTTCCGCCGACAATATCAAGAAGCTCAAAGCCAAGCTCAAGAAACACCACATCCGCGCCGTCAACTACGGCGTTGTCGGCGGCAAAGATCCGGAAGATTGGCGCAAGATTTTTGAGTTCGCCAAAACCATGGGCCTCTACGGCATCACCACCGAATCCGTCAACGACCTCGACCTCATCGAGAAACTCGTCAAGAAATACGACATCCACGTCGGTATCCACGAACATGCCCGCCGCGATGATGATCCCAATTATAAAGTATGGGATCCGAATTACGTTTTATCCGTTGTGAAGGACCGCGACCCTCGCATCGGCGCTTGCGCTGACACCGGTCATTGGCAGACCTCAGGCCTCGATCCGCTGCAAGGCATCAAGATTCTCAAAGGCCGTGTCATTAGCTGCCATCTTAAGGATAAGACTGAAAAAGGTCACGAAGGCCATGATGTTCCCTATGGCACGGGCGGCGGTCGCATCAAAGACATTCTCGACGAACTCAAAGCCCAAGGCTTCAAGGGCAACATTTCCGTCGAATACGAATACAACTGGCTCAACTCTGTTCCCGACGTGAAACAGTGCATCGACTTCGTTAAAGCTTACGGGAAGAAGAAACAGCTGTGACATATCGCGAGTGAGCTTGGACTGCGGAATTTCGCAACGGAGCGCAAACTTTAGTCCGCTTCAGCACACGAACACAACAGGCGCTCGACGAGTTCCAACGCTTGACCAGGACTCAAGTTTGAAGCGAACCGAAGTCCGCGCTTCTCGCGACGTCTACTTCAACAACTTCTCCAAATCCGGGTCCTTCGGATAACCGGCATCAGTTGCCTTTTTGTAGTGCCACTTTGCCAGTTCGATCGATGGCGGATGGTCGGTCGCATAAACCAACGCCAGATTGTGATGCGCATCGGCGTTATCCGGGTCGAGTTGCAGCGCTTTGCGCAACGCGGTTTCAGCCGGTTCGCGCAGTCCTTTTCGGCTCAGAGCATTGCCGAGCGCGTCCTCGGTCATGGCATTGCTGGGATTGACGCGCGCCGAATGGCTCAAGGCCTCGAGTGCTTCATCCACTTTGTCCTGACGCAAACGCAGGCGGCCAAGTAAGTAAAGACTGCCCGCGTCATCCGGGTCCATGGCCAAGGTATCCTCCAATGTTTTCTCACCGGCTTCATTTTTACCCTGGGCCATCTGAACATTGGCGATCAGCGCCAAAACGTAAGCATTACTGGGATCTTCCCGCAGTGCTTCACGAAACTTTTTCTCTGCGCCGGCGTAATCTCTCAACGAATAAAGTCGCTGACCATCGTCGGTGAGAAGACGAGCGTTAGGCGAAAGATCTTTGTATTTATGGATATTCCTGGGAACGGGCCTCGGTTGTGACTCAGCGTTCTTAAACAACGCCAATTCTTCCGCTGTCCGCGGAATCGGTTTCGCTTCCAGGACAGCGAGACGGTCTTGCAATTGTTGAACGGTCCCTTTTAGCCCGGCTACT
>JAICXV010000679.1 GCA_025934545.1 Verrucomicrobiia bacterium | reverse complement strand
TTAATGGATTTTTGTGCACGGCGGCGACAATTTGTTCGGCCCCGAAACCGTATTTCGGAGGAACACCATTCTCTAAATAACCGGTGATATTTTGGTTGCCATACAGTTTGTGGCAGGCGACCGCCAATCGGCCGGCCCAGCGATTGTCTTCCCCGCAAAAGCGAAAGCTCGCATCCAAATCGGCGAGATCGTAAACGAGTTCTTCGACCGGATAGGATTCATCTTCCAAAGCCGCGGCGATCGCCAAACCATCACCGTGCGAGAAAAAGCTGACAACTTTCCCGCGCAACGTGGGCGCACCGCCCGCGTCGACAAGCCCGAGCCGACGCCAGAGCAGCGCGACACCGGTCGAGGTCGGTAATTCGCGACAGACAGGAACAAGCGGGCAAATCGCACAGTCAGGAGGAAGGATTTCGCGCTCGATTGGTCTCCAGAGCGCAACGCCATGAACGTCGACCGGCACACGGACCGTTTGTTCGGCCAAACTCAAATGAGCAACGATGCGTTCGTCACGGTTTATAAATTCAACGACGGGTGTTTTCTGGTAAGCGAGCTTTTCGGCGAGTAACGGACCAATCTTTTCCTCCCAGATTTGTAGCGGGACCTGACGGCCATTCCAGTTAGTCAGGCGTCTGACCCATTTGGCGAGCAAGACGCGATCATCATTGAGACGATCGGCGACGGTGACTTCGCGGCCATAGGTTTTGTCGGTTTCAGTTTCGGCAATTACACAAAGAGTGCCTTGCCCAACTTTTTCGACAGCCGACGATTGCGTGACAGCCGGCACCAGCTTTTCAAACTTTGAATCCGAAATTCCCGATTGAACGAATACGTCGCGCAACGCCACTTCGGCAGGCTGCGGAAAGTCCTGCCATTCGCTACGGCTGTTAAGAATCTGGCGAACGCGCTTGCGAACATGCCGCGCGCGTTCGGCATCGGTCATCAGGCCGCACGGAACGTCCGGATGCTTCATCGATTCTTCCACGCCAAGCGCGACTCGCTTCGTGGTAAACAAACGGTCCTGCACGCGCACCGCTTCCTTGAATGGATCTCGCTGCTGTTCAGCCGCAGCCCACATGAGGCCGAGCAACGCGTTCCAATCGACTAACCCCGAACGCGACAGGTGACAGGGGCGCGCGTCGAGCAAGCGAAGTTGGTTTGCGGTAATCAGAACGAAACCCGTTTCATCCAGGCCGCGCCGGCCCGCGCGACCGAACATTTGCAAGATTTCGTCGGACCGCAGTGGTTGTTCAACACCGTCGCGTTTATAAGATTCCGCTGCCAGCGCAACGCTGCGAAGTGAAAAATTAATTCCAGCAGCCAGTCCCATGGTAGCAACGACAACACGGAGTTGCCCGGCTTTGGCGAGAGGTTCCACAACGCCGGCACGCGCAGCATAGCTCAGACCGCTATGATGAAACGTGATTCGGCTCTTCAACATGCGAGACATGCTCTCGCCGACGAGACTGCGTTGCTCGACAGTCAGATTCAGCGGATTTGGGTTAGGCAGGGCGCGAGCGAGTTCCGCAGCAAGCGATTCGGCAGCCTGGCGGCGCGGCGAGAAAATTAAAATTGGTCCCAGATCTTCTGCCAGCGCTTTTGCAACGAGGCGCGGCCAATAACCGCGAATTTCCGACGGAACGTTATAGTTAAGATTATTAGCGTGGACCTCTTCCAAAGGAACAGGCCTTTGTTCGTAGCGGATGAGAACCGGTTTGCGGCCAAGACGCTCAAGCCATTGCACGACATGATGCGGATTTCCCACGCTGCCACTGAGCAGAAGCAATTGCGTTTGCGGCGGTGCAAGCGCGAGCGCCAATTCGTAATTCAAACCTCGATCGGCGTCACCGATCATCTGATATTCATCAACGACCAGAAGAGTCGGACCGTCACCGCGAATCAGTCGATTTTTTTGGGTTTCCAATGTCGCGACAAGAACCGGTGCAGAAAGATTTTCTGATAGATCACCGGTGGCGATTCCAACGTCCCAACCGCGTGCGCGCCATTCCGCGAGTTTGTCATTGGCCAAAGCACGCGTCGGCACTGTGTAAATCGCCTGACCACGGTTCTTTCCCTGTCGCGACCACAGTTCGAAGATGAGCGTTTTGCCAGCGCCGGTCGGCGCGTGAACGACCACATCATGGCCCTCGCGCAAAGCCGAAACAGCCTGTTGTTGCCAAATGTCTGGAATGGTGATTCCGCCCAGGCTGGACAAGTTGCCTTCCATTGTTTGGGCGAATGCCATTACTTCAAGATACGGGTAAAAAACGAAACTCGAAACGCAAAATTCG
>JAICXV010000509.1 GCA_025934545.1 Verrucomicrobiia bacterium | reverse complement strand
GGCGTTAAAATCCGCCACGGCGCGAATTACCAGACAAGGCTTTCCCGTGATCTACCGTGCCTTCACACCGGAAGGAGCGAAATGGTTTGGATCTGTCACGGGTCAGAACGTTGGGAAACGAATCGCGATTTTGATCGATGGCCATGTTTATTGCGCTCCGAAAATCGCGTCCCCGATCACCAACGGAAAAGCTGAAGCCGTCGGATTTGCGACCGAAGCTGAAGCAATAAAATCGGCGCAAAAGATTAACGACGCCATTTCAAAACATTGACCGTTTCGGATTACGTTTCTTGCGACCGAATCGAAGTCAATTTCCAGACGCCTTCCCAAGTCTTGCGGGTTGCTCTAAGACCAAAGGCGGATTGTCCCAGGACGCATGAACCCCGATCTTACTTAGCGTTCGTTCGATCGTGGCCAGCGCCGGATACTTCAACCGACCCAAAGTTTCGCCCCAATGCCACGCTTCGCCGTTGGCCATCAATGCCGCGCCCAACCCATGTCGCCCGCCGCAAAAGGCGACGATATTCGTATCCAATTCGATTCGTCGTAGCGTGGCAGGTTGATACATCACTTCCTTTTCCGGATGCTTGTCCGCTTCGGCAAACATCGTAACGTCACCGTAAAGCGCGCGAGTAATCGTCAGTTTTTTACCCTGACCGCTGAGATTCATCGGAGAACTCTCGGCAAAATTTGTCACCGCATTCGTGCCGTCGATTTCGTAACTGATTCGCAACGTTTTCGGCACACCGAACGCCGGGTCAATGCCAAGCCTCGTATTGTCGACCGGACCGCTCAATTGATCGTTGATAACGAGCGCTTGCACCAACTTTGTCACGACGGCGACGCCTCCATTACCCGTGGCGTCCAACCCCCAAAGTGAGCCGTCGCGTTTCATAAAAAACGGACGCGACGATGCGAAGTGCGCGCAGGAACGCCAGTCGCTCTCGTGCCCGACTTGCATCGGCATCGAATCCTGGCTCGCGTTGGTCGCCGTCGAAAACAAGTGCGCGTGCCGTCCCCATGCCCAAAGCGTGCCGTCAGATTTCACCGCAAAAACCATCCAGTCGCCCATGCCGACATCCACCCAATTCGTATCGGACGAAACAAGGGTGGGCGTTCGGATACTGGCGCCATTTGTATCTTGGGTATAATCCCAACCCCAATACCACAATCTGCCATCGCGTTGTTGCCCGACGCTCTCGACCAAGTCGGCCCAAATTCGTGTCCAATTCGTCGATTCGCCAATCCGCATCGGAGTCCGGCTCGAGTTCGTCGTTCCATTGCCAAGTTGGCCCGCCCAGTTATTGCCCCACGCCCAGAGCGACCCATCGTTTCTGATGGCCAACGAATGGATTCCAGAAGTCGCCACCCGTTTCCAATCTTTTCCAAACGGCGATTGAACCGGAAAAGCGTGTTCACTCACCGTCGTTCCGTCTCCAACCTGTCCGTAATTATTCTGGCCCCAACCCCACATCGATCCGTCGCGTTTAACAGCCAGCGTCGTCGAACCGCCGGCCGAAATATCCACCCAATTTGTTTCTTTCCCGATCCGAGTCAGATAAATACTGGTTTTGACCTTCGGTCCCAAACCCAGAACAGTCCATCCAAGTTCAGAATCTCCCCACGTCCAAAGGCTCCCGTCCGACGCCAAAATGACGCCATGATTATTGCCGATGGAAAAAGCGGGAGTTCCTTTGCCAGTCGGCAACGTCGCAAGCGATCCGCGAGAACCGGAAAAGAAAACCAGGAGCCGTGCTCCGACGATGACGATCGCAATAACAATCAGCGTGCGTCTGGTTCCGGGTTTCATTCCTTGAGTCCGAGTAGACTGAAATGAGAACGGTGGCGCAAGGAAAAGCAAAAGTTCCGTCGACGGCCGCCCGGCAATTTGCATCGTTGTCGGCCAACGGTTAGTGTGCGACTGTCAAGGAACAGTCATGATCTCACTCAACGAATCGCTCAAACAGACAGCGCAAGCGCTCGTCGCTCCCGGCAAAGGAATCCTCGCGGCGGATGAAAGTCATCCGACGATTAAGAAACGATTCGACAAATTCAGCATCGCCGATACCGAGGAAAATCGCCGCGCTTATCGCGACATGCTTTTTTCGACGCCTGGCATTTCCAGATACATCAGCGGCGTCATTCTCTTTGACGAAACCATTCGGCAAAAACATTCCAACGGCGCACCGTTTCCAAAATTTCTCGCCGACAACGGCATCATTCCCGGAATCAAAGTCGATGCCGGGACGGTCGCGCTGCCGAATTTTCCCGGCGAAAAAATTACCGAAGGATTGGACGGATTGCGCGAGCGCTTTGCCGAATACGCGAAGC
The DNA here is from genome assembly GCA_025934545.1 of Verrucomicrobiia bacterium. GTDB lineage: Bacteria > Verrucomicrobiota > Verrucomicrobiia > Limisphaerales > Palsa-1400 > JAICXV01. The sequence continues at coordinate 919 of JAICXV010000509.1, read as the reverse complement.
TCGGTGCGCGTTTCGCAAAATGGCGTGCGGTGTTCACTATCAGCGATCACACGCCGTCCGAATATTGCATTCACGCCAACGCGCACGCGCTCGCTCGTTACGCGGCGCTAGCGCAGGAGGCCAGTCTCGTGCCGATCGTCGAACCCGAAGTGCTGCGCGACGGCCAGCACGACATTGCGCGTTGTTATGATGTGACGACCCACGTGCTCGACCGCGTGTTTCGCGAACTGCACGATTATCGTATCCAGTTCGAAGGGATGTTGCTCAAGCCAAGCATGGTCACGGCTGGCGAAGACGCGTCGGATGCACCCGTCCAACAAGTTGCCGAACTGACCTTGCGTTGTTTGCGCGATACCGTGCCTGCGGCGGTTCCGGGAATTGTCTTCCTGTCCGGCGGCCAAAGTTCCGAAGCCGCGACGGCTCATCTCAACGCGATGAACAAACTCGGCAATATCCGATGGCAGTTGAGTTTCTCCTATGGTCGCGCGTTGCAAGACGCGCCGATGCACACATGGATGGGGAAAACGGACAAAGTAGGCGCGGCACAAAAAGCTTTCGCGCGACGAGCGGAATTGAACAGCCTTGCCCGGACCGGCAAATATTCAGGGGAATAGAATTACCGCGAACAAACGCGCAGCCCGAGTTTCTCCGGCGTTTTTGCAAAGGAAATGATTCCTTTATCAGCAGTCGCGCCGATGAACGGATCGTTCGCGATTAAAATATTGCCATCGATATCGAGATGGTCCGCCAGTTCGGAAAGGTGCGCCGCGGCGGTAATGAGGATGCTCGATTCAATCATGCAACCGATCATGGTTTTCAACCCGGCTTTGCGCGCGGCTTTGAGCGCTTCGAAACCGCCCGTGATGCCGGCCGTTTTGACCAGCTTCATGTTCACGCCGTGATAACACTCGGCGCACAT
>JAICXV010000325.1 GCA_025934545.1 Verrucomicrobiia bacterium | reverse complement strand
GACAGCGGGCAACGAAGAAAAAGGCTAAAGTCTAAAGGCTAAATGCTAAAGGGGCTCGTTTTAGCATTTAGCTTTTAGACTTTAGCCTTTGGAAAACGAGCGATTTGCCGGTATGGTTTTTGGTCCGAATGTTTACCGAACCAGCCATCACCAGCCTCTACGTGCACGTCCCTTTCTGCGCGAAGAAGTGCTCCTATTGCGCTTTTTATTCCGAGGCCAGCAGCGGGGAACTGATGACTCGCTACGTCGATGCGCTCGTGCGTGAAATGGAAATGGTCGCCAACGATTTGAAGCCGCGCACCATTTTTTTTGGTGGCGGCACGCCGTCGTTGTTGAACCTGCACCACTGGGAAACGGTGCTCAACGCGATGCAACGTTTGAAGCTGACCGGCGCAGAGGAATGGACGGTCGAATGTAATCCGGCAACGGTTTCGGCTGATAAAGCGAAGCTCTTGCGCGATTTCGGTGTGAACCGCATTTCGATGGGTGTGCAGTCTTTGAACGAGGAATTGCTCGATAAACTTGGCCGGATCCATTCGCGCGAGCAGGTGTTCAAGTCGTTCGATATTTTGCGCAAGGCCGGTTTCGACAATCTGAATTTGGACCTGATGTTCGCTATCCCCGGTCAGACGATGGAAATCTGGCGGGATACTTTGCGCGAAGTAATCGCAATGCAGAGCGAGCACTTGTCGTCTTACGAAGTCATTTACGAAGAGGACACGGCGCTCTTTCATGATCTGCAGCAAGGCAAGATTGCGGTCGACGAAAACCTCGCGTGCGAAATGTACGAAGAACTTTTGGACACGGCTCAACGCGCCGGGTTCCGACAATACGAGGTCGCCAATTTCGCCAAAGACGATGGTTCGGCCGGTGATATTCCGTCGCGTGCGTGCCTCCACAATGTGAATTACTGGCGCGGCGGTTCGTTTTACGGCCTTGGGCCGAGCGCGGCTGGGTTTGTGCGCGGTGTGCGGACGAAGAATTGGTCGAACACGACGATGTATTGCGAACAGCTTGAAAATGGATCGCGCGCGATCGAATCAAAAGAAGAATTGCCGCCATTGCGACGGGCGGGTGAATTGGCGGCTTTTGGATTGCGCATGAATGCCGGCTGGCCACTGGTCCAGTTTAAGAACCGAACGGGGTTTGATTTACGTCAGGAGTGGAGTGCTGAAATTCAGCAGATCATCCAACTTGGCTACGGCAGTCTTGATGATGAGAGATTTCGTCTGACGCGGCAAGGAATGCGTTACGCGGATTGGGCGGCGGAGTTATTTTTAAAAATCTGACGCTCTATTCTGGCGCAGGAGGACCGCCCAGGTTGCCTTGTTCATTTATCGCATTATAGACCTGACTATGCACTATAGCTTCCGGTAACGATTGCGGTTGATATTGAGGCGGAAAATTCGGCGTGCGCGTGGTCCGCGTCGGAATGGAGCGCAAACCGGGATCGCCACCGGGCGCGCCTGGGTTTCCGCCGTTGTTCTGCGGAACATAGCTATTGCCGCCGTAGTTGGCTTGCGGGTTGCCGCCGACAAATGTTGGCGCGGAGGCAACCGGAGCACCGCCGCCACCTGCCACGATCACTCCGCTGTTACCTTGATTATAAATAGGCGACTGAACCGGCGCTACAACTGGCGCGGGCATTGGCTGAGGCGGACGCGCAACTAAACCGGGATTGGCCGTGGCCGGATTGATACCCGGTTTTTGAACTGGCAGCGGCATGACGAAACTGTTGCTCTTGACGGTCAGCGTCATCGGAGTGTTGTCGACGATGACCTCAACGTACTCTTCGTTGGGGTCGATGTGTTTGACTTCCAAAATGCCGTCTTTCTCGCCTTCAGCGAGGTTGAAATACCGGGCCGGATCTTTCACGGGGTCTTTAGGCACCGTCGCAAACAGAGCGCGAACCGGCTCACCTTCGCGATGTTTGAACCCGGAAATGTTTACCTTCGGCAACGCCAGCAGTGCTTCGTTCTGTTTTTCCACCGGCTTCGGTGGCTCAGTCAGGTGAAAGACGTTACCGCGAATAATTGCCGAATAAGGATTCTCGTCTGGCGCAGGCGTGGCTGCGGCATCGGTGGCGGCGTTGTCGTCGGATGTAACCGGAACGGGCGCGGCGGGCGCGTTTTTCCCGGCGGTGACCGCGTAAGCGGAACCGCAGGCTAAACCAAGGATTAGCCCTCCAAGAGCCACGCTGAGTTTCATCGGCACTATTATACGCATTTTACAGGTAAACACCAATGCAAAAGCAAAGTTGCTCGAACAAGATAAAGTATAAAGGCTAAAGGCTAAAGGCATCGGACTACGTAATTCGTACCGCGAATGCCTATGTGCGCGCTCTCTACTTTAGCCCTTATCCTTCAGCCTTTATCCTTGGCTAGTAGGCGGCCTGGACACCTTTGACCGAACGCTTTTTCATCCAGGGCATAAGGCCGCGGAGGCGTTCGCCGGTCTTCTCGATCTGGTGCTTTTCGCCCTTTTTCAAGAGCGCGTTGTACTTCTTATAACCAGTTTGGTATTCCTTGACCCAACCTTTGGCAAACTTACCGGTCTGAATATCTTTCAACGCTTGCTTCATCCGCTTCTTGACCGACGCATCGACGATCTTCGGGCCGACGCTGACGTCGCCCCACTTGGCGGTTTCAGAAATCGAGAAACGCATGCCGCTGATGCCGGCCTCGTTCATGAGGTCGACGATCAGTTTCAATTCGTGCAGACATTCGAAGTAAGCCATTTCGGGTTGGTAACCGGCTTCGACCAAAGTTTCGAATCCGGCCTGGATCAACGCGCTCGCGCCGCCGCAAAGGACGGTTTGTTCGCCGAACAGATCGGTTTCGGTTTCTTCTTTGAAGCTGGTTTCGATGACACCGGCGCGGGTGCCGCCGACGCCTTTAGCCCAAGCGAGCGCAATCTTGCGCGCGTCTTTGCCGCCTTGATAAACGCCAATCAACGCAGGGACGCCTTTGCCTTCAAGGAATTGGCGGCGAACGATGTGGCCGGGACCTTTGGGCGCGACGAGGATGACGTTGACATTCTTCGGCGGAACGATGGTTTTGAAATGGATCGCGAAACCGTGCGAGAACAGCAAGGTCTTGCCAGGCTTGAGATTTGGCGCAATGTCCTTTTTATAAGCCGCGGGTTGTTTGGTGTCGGGAATAGCGACGAAAATGACGTCGGCGCGGCGGACGGCTTCAGCGGTGGTGACGACTTCGAAGCCTTTTTCCTTGGCGACCGGAATGGACTTGCTGCCCTCGTAAAGGCCGATGATGACTTTGCAGCCGCTCTCTTTGAGGTTGAGCGCGTGGGCGTGGCCTTGTGAGCCGAAACCGAGGACGGCGAGAGTTTTCTTTTTCAACACGCCCAAATCGGCGTCTTTATCCGTGTAAACTTTAGCAGGCATTATTCGATAATAGTTGATGGTTGATAGTTGATGGAAATTTAATCGTTGAGAGTAATTAAGTGTCTTTGCGCGGCAACGCAATTTTTCCAGTGCGCGAGAGTTCCTGCACGCCGAAGGTCTTCATCAGCGTGAGAAATTTTTCCACTTTGCTTTCGTTGCCGGTGATTTCGATGGTCAGGCTCTTGGGCTGAACATCGACAATCTTGGCACGGAAGATGTCGGTCATTTGCATGATTTCGGCGCGGCTTTTCGCGTCGACAGCAACACGGACGAGCACGAGTTCGCGGTCGATATATTCGCCTTCGCGATAGTCTTCGACTTTGAGGACGTCGACGAGTTTGTTCAGTTGCTTGACGACCTGGTCGACTGTGGCGTCGTCACCATGGGTGACGATCGTCATGCGCGAGGTATTGGCATCTTGCGTGGGAGCGACATTGAGGGTGTCAATGTTGTAGCCACGACCGCTAAACAGTCCGGCCACGCGCGTGAGCACGCCGAACTTGTTCTCGACTGTAACTGATATTGTGTGTCGCATCTTCGTATTTCGTAGCAGCCGACGTGAGGAGGCTCAAATTAAATTAGAGGCTCATCACCTCGGCCGCTACACATTTATAAACAAAAAACCCGGCGCTCTTTCGAACGGCGGGCGACCTGTAAGCCAAAGTACAACAGGCCGCGTTAGTCGACTACGACTACGCGAACAACCTGTAGCAGCAAATTGGCCCGTTTATTCATCGCGCGGAAAGTAACAATGGTTGACTGATGGGTCAACTGGATTTTGGAGGAAGGTTTTCGCACGACCTGCGCCCGTTTTCACGAATTGAATTGTCGCGAGAGGGCGCAAAAGACTCAAAAGCGACTCAACTTTGAACTTGCTCACACGCGCCTGCATGGTGACCGTTGAAGTTCGAAGAAGGCGGTTCCGATCTGATTGACGATTCAATATGTTCTCTGCTGCG
>JAICXV010000163.1 GCA_025934545.1 Verrucomicrobiia bacterium | reverse complement strand
GTGGAGGATGCGATCGGCGTCCTCGATTGATGTTGTTGTTGTCATAAAAAAATAAAAAAAATTTTTGCTTTAGAAATCTTGATAAACCTTTACGAACCTTGATTGGCAGCGGGTTGAGTTGAGTGAGTTTGAGATGTTGCGGCCGATATTTGCGGTGGTGGAGTCGGTAAGCTGAATCGCGGTGGAAGGCCAAGATGGGCGGCGATGGCTTTATAACCGGCGTCGGAGGTGGTTTGGCGAGGGACGCCGGGTTCGTTTTCTTCGGATTCGCGACTGGCCCGGTGTTGTTTGTCGAGTGCGAGTTGGATCTTTTGCTGGCGATGTGCTTCCAGGGATTGGGCATGGACGCCACGCATGAGGCGGAAATAGTTAGACGGATTGGCGAGGACCTGTTGTTTCATTGTCTCCATATCGACGTCGTGCATCAATTGAGCGAGTTGAGTAGCGGCATAAAGACTGTTGAGGCGCTGAAGGACGCCGGGGTCGGAGGATTGAAGTTCGCGCAGGAGAGAGCAATTGGCTTCGGACTGCAAACGGATTACATCGAGACGTTCGCGATTGCGTACCCAAATTTCGTAACCGGAGTGGACCCAATTGGAGACGTTTTGGGTATTGATGCCGTGATGACCGAGTGATTCGAGGCGAGCGATGATGTCGCCGTAGGAAATGTTATCGGCGATGGCCTGGTTGATGGTTTCGCGGACTTCGGCGGGAAGGCGCGCGATCTTGCCGGCGGCGTGAGGACGGGAGCGTCGAATGGGTGCGATCTCGTTAGCGGCGTTGTCGGGTTGTGTAGTCATAATTGTATTTTTTGAGCAGAAGTGTAACGAGGGCACTTGGACAAAGGCTGTCCAAGTGGAAATATTTCCAAACAATGTTTGAAATTAGCTAAACTACCGGTGGTTAGTTACTTCCGAATGGAGTTTGAGAGTTGGGGTTGTGGTTGGGTGCGGCGAAAGTCGATGGTGTGCCGTTCCTAAAGCGACAGAGCGCTGCCGCAGTCCAAAAGCTTCGCCTATTCCAAAACATTAACGCGTGATGAAGGCAAAAAGCTTTGTTATTTCCGCGGTCTCTAATACAAACTCGTGAAACACTTATGACCAATCTCGGATTCAGTCGTCATCTGGCGATCTTTGCTACGATAGCCCTTGCTTGTGCGGCCCAGGCCGTCGTCAAACCAGTCGCGTTGCAATGCGAGTATCGCGATAATCCGCTCGGCATCGACGAAACGATGCCGCGTCTGAGTTGGAAACTAGAGGCCACCGAGCACGACCAGAGGCAAACCGCGTATCAAGTCCTCGTCTCGACGAGCGAACTGGTCAAATCGGGCGACCTTTGGGACAGCGGCAAAATCACCAGCGACGAAACTAGCGCCATATATTATCACGGCACTCCGCTCAAAACCGGCCAGCATTGTTACTGGAAAGTGCAAGTCTGGGATCGCGATGGCAAACCGAGCGGTTGGAGCAAGCCCGCGCATTGGAGCATGGGGCTTTTGCAGCAGTCAGATTGGAAAGGCGATTGGATCGGCTACGACAAAGCGCGGAACAGCTCAGGAGCAGACGCTCCGCTGGACGGGGCGAAATGGATCTGGTTCGCCAATGATAAAGGCCCGAAGTTTCCAAAGGCGAAGCGGTATTTCATGAGCGCGATCGAAGTTCCGAAAAGCGCCAAAATTGCCAAAGCCGAACTTTATCTGTCAGCGGACGACCTTTGTTCTTTCAACATCAACGGCCAGCAGGTCAGCCAGGGCGGCGACAATCTCGTCAACCGTTGCGTTCTTTTGGACGTTACGCCGCAAATTAAACCCGGTGATAATATCCTTCGTGCCGAGGTGGAAAATGCTTCGGTCGGGCCGGCGGGTCTGATCGCAAAGCTGATCGTCACCGCGGCCGACGGACAGAAATATACGGAGCGCACTGACGAATCGTGGCACGCGACCGACAACGGCGGCGCGAACTGGCACAAACGTGCTATCGGCGACAAAGACTGGCCGTTTGCTCAAGTGGTCGGCGACTACGGCGTGGCGCCATGGGGCAAACTAAAATATTCAGCGTTGAGCCTGCCGCCGCCGCCATATTTCCGAAGGAGTTTTGACGTTCTTAAAAAGCTCAACCGCGCCACGCTTTATGCAACCGCGCTCGGCGATTGCGATCTTTACATCGACGGCACACGCATTAGCGACGACCGCTTTACGCCTGGTTGGACTGATTACACAAAACGCGTTTACTATCGCACTTACGATGTTACGAAACTGGTTCACGCCAATCGCAACATGATCGGCGCGATTCTGGCCGACGGCTGGTACAGCGGCTATATTGGCTGGGGCCAAAAACGCGACCATTACGGAAAACAACCTCGCTTCCGCGCGCAACTGCAACTCGATTACGCCGATGGCACGACTCAAACCATCGCGACTGATTCGACCTGGCGCGCGGCACTCGGTCCGATTTGTGAAGCCGATTTTCTGATGGGCGAGACCTACGACGCGCGCATGCCCGACACCTTCGCCGAGGCAAGTTATCGCGAACTCGCGTGGGATAACGTCGTTACAGGCGCTGAAATGCATCCGCAAATTCAGGCTCATCCGGGTCCCGCCGTGACAACGTTTGCCAAAATTACGCCGATCAAATTGTCTGAACCAAAACGTGGTCATTACGTTTTCAATCTTGGCCAAAATTTTGCGGGTGTGGTGCGCTTGAAAGTTCGCGGGCAACCCGGTCAGAAAATCACGTTGCGCTTTGCCGAGCGCTTGAACCCCGATGGCACGGTTTACACGACGAACCTTCGTGGTGCGCTCGCCACCGATACTTACATTTGTCGCGGTGGTGGCGAAGAAACATGGGAACCGCGTTTTACGTTTCACGGTTTTCAATACGTCGAAATCACCGGCCTGAAAAAAAGTCCGACGCTCGACACGATCACTGGCATTGCGCTCAGCAGCGACACGCCGCGCGTTGGGTCATTTGAATCGTCCGATCCGATGTTGAACAAACTGGTCAGCAACATTTATTGGACACAACGCGCTAATTCGATTGAGATTCCGACCGACTGCCCGCAACGCGATGAACGCCTCGGTTGGACGGGCGACGCGGAAGTCTATTGCCGCGCCGCGACTCTTAATTGCGACGAGCACGCTTTCTACAGCAAATGGTTGGTCGACCTCGATGACGCTCAACGTCAGGACGGCCAGTTTCCGATGGTCGCGCCGTTGAAAATCGCCGGCGACGACGGAGGGCCGGCCTGGGCCGATGCCGGCGTCATTTGTCCGGTGACGATGTATTACGTCTACAATGATCGTCGCATTCTGGAGCGGCATTATCCCGCGATGACGAAATTCATCGAGTTTTGCAAGAACCGCGGCACGCCGGATTTGTTGCCGCCCGACAAATTCCATTGTTTCGGCGATTGGTTGAACGTCGGCGCCGATACGCCGAAAGAAGTTCTTTACGAAGCGTTCTTCGCATACAGCACGAAACTCGTCGCCAAAGCGGCGGAGGCATTGGGCAAACCGCAAGATGCGGCCAAATACAACGAACTGTTTAACCAAATCAAAGCCGCTTTCAACAAGGCTTACGTTCACGACGACGGGACAATCCAAGGCAACACGCAAACTTGTTACGCGCTCGCGATTTCGTTTGGCCTGCTCGATCCGGACAAAGAAAAAGTTGCCGGCGAACATCTCGTGGCCGACATCGAGAAACATAATTGGCATCTGACCACTGGTTTTATCGGCACGAAAAACATGATGCTCGCGCTCGCGAAACTCGGACGCGACGATGTCGCTTATCGTCTGATCCACAATCGCACGTTCCCGAGTTGGGGCTTTTCCATTGAACACGGCGCGACATCGATCTGGGAACGTTGGGATGGTTGGACGCCGGAAAAAGGTTTTCAGGACGCGGGCATGAATTCGTTCGCGCATTATTCCTTTGGTGCGGTCTATCAATGGATGGTCGAAAATATCGGCGGGATCCACAGCGATGGCCCCGGATACAAACATCTCGTCATCGCGCCCGCGCCCGACGGAAAGATGACGTCGGCAAAAACCAGCTACGACAGCATCCATGGTTTGATTTCGACGGACTGGAAATTGGAGAAGGGAAAATTCAAACTCGACGTCACCATTCCGCCGAACACAACGGCGCAGGTTATTTTTCCCAACGGAATCACGAAAGAAATCGGCTCAGGCACGTATCACTTTTAGCTTGGTACCAGCCGATGCGACGACGGCGTGACTCAAAATGCGTCAACGGACGACCTGATAAACACGCACTGCTTTTTCGAATATGTGATTCGCGCGGAGCAGGTCGAAACTGTCGACGAGGTGAAACTCATCGGGATGTTGTTTGAGCGTCGCGCTGAGGATTTCGAGGTGCTTGGTTTGATATTCTTTCGGCACCGACTCGTCGAAAATAATGTATTCGACCGAGTCCTTTTTCAGTAACGCGGCTAATTGTTCTGCGGTAGAGTATTCTGTGCCGGACTTATCGCTCATTTTTTTGCAATACGTCAGATGATACTTGCCGCCTTCCCAGGTGCTCGCGGCGAGTTTTTTACTGGCGCGTTGAACAAAGTGGCCGGGCCGTTGTTCGCGCATGGCCATTTCGCTGATGAACATTCCTTCACCGCGCGCGTCCGACGCAACCAAAAGGGTCGCATGAGCCGGACTGGATTGGATCAGCGAATCGGCGACGCTCCGAAATCCAGCGTATCCTTTGTGCGGCACGCGGAACACCGTCGCGAGAAAAACGATTCCAATGAAACCGAATACAATTGCCGACGCATTTGTGACCGGGAGGCGAGGGGACGCCATTTGCGTCGCAATATAATCTGCGCCAATCCACGCGAAATAAATCAGCGCCGGAATTGCGGGAATGAGATGACGCGCCTCGAAGCCGGTCGGCACGAGCATGTGGAACACAACGATGCTTAACAACAACGCGCCGAGCGCGGCGTCCGCTGTAGTCATTAGTGAGCGGCGCGCCAGTGTGAATCCCAATCCGATCAGTCCTGCGAGCAGAATTGTTACGCCGCAAATACTCGCCAAGGCATTCGCGTAGTACGGAATCGCCAGGTGGGTAAACGACCAGCCGAACGATTCGCCGGCCATTCCTTCGCGCGCAATTTTCAATGTGCCAACTGTCCATGGCCCGGCCAACGCGCCGACGACAATTGCCGATACCCAAAACGCGCGTGTTTTCAGAAGGCGAAATTTTCGTGTGATCAGCAGCGAAAAGACCGGAACGAGCGCAAGGCTAAAGCCGGAGAATTTCACGAGGATGGCAATCGCCGCAACAACGCCAAACAGTGCCGCATCTTTCGTTCTTTCAGTCTCTAGAAACCGCGCCCAGAGCCACGCTGCTAGCAAGAGGAGGAGCGTCATTGGAATTTCTGTCATCACCGCCGATGCGAATTGCTGGACGAGAGGCACGTAGAGAAATAGCAACGTTCCGGCGAATGCTTTGCGTGCGCCGAACTTTGGTTGCAACAATCGAAATAGCAGCGTCGCAGCGGCCGCCGTGAGCACTGCCATCAGCAACATGATGGAAACCCGCGACGGACTCAATACCAGCGTCCACGCGGATTGAATGACGTAGAACATCGGCGGCCAGTGGCCGAGCGCGACTTTTGGATAATGTTCGTAGTAATCCCTTGCGAATGCCATCGGATGACCGGGAAACCCGTGTGCGACGTAATCCCGCACCATCAATCCGGTCACATAATGCGCCGCTTCATCTGGTTCGCTTCCGAACTCGCAGCGGTACGCGCCCGTGAAAATTTGCGTTACGATAGCAATGGCAAAAAAAATCAGAAATGGAAGGGAACAGATGCAACACCCAAAGCGTCTTGGCTGAGATGGTGGATCTGCTTCGGGCATTTCCCGCAGCCTAATCACTTCCGCGCTAACACCAAATCAAATTTTCCTTTTAGCCCTCGGCCCTTCGCGCTTAGCCTTCATTCCAATGCCAACGCGTGGCCCATTG
>JAICXV010000482.1 GCA_025934545.1 Verrucomicrobiia bacterium | reverse complement strand
TGGTTGATGTCGAACTCGATCAGACACGTGCGCGGTGTGAGTGCGCCCATGTTGGCGAGCAAATAACGCAAGCCGAACGCGGCGTGGATATATTTAGCGTTTAAAGTTGTGAGGACGATGTCCGACACTGGCGCCAATGTAGCGTTAACATGGGCGAAGGCCAATTCAGAACGGCTTACGTTTTTACGAGCGGCGCGAAGATTTCGACGCCTGCTTTTTCCGGCGGCGGGAATGCTGCGGCACAATGTTCGCAGGCATCACGGTTCACCAGCCTGGGACGGCCGCAAGAAGGACATTTCATGCGCGCGGGCCATGTATAGACGCTGAGAAAGGCTAAGAGCGAAGGCAGCCCGAAGATGACATTGACGATGAACCAGCCAGATTGTTTGGCTGAGGAAAACTGGTACTTGCGGCCCTTAAACCATCCAAGGACCGCCGCCGCGATTCCATAAATCAAGCTGAGCGCCACCTGGTTTTTTGTAGCGAACATAAGATCGTCCTCTTTGTGCCACAAAAATGAAGGAATAGAAATGGCTGGCGGCATGACGGCGACCAGTGCTTTTTCGACCGGACTTTCGTTTTCTGGAAGGCGTAGGCCGGGAAGTTCAACATTACGGGTCACTTTCCCTTCACGCGAAATCCACATCACTTTGGTTGGCAGCTCGGGTTTGGCAGGTTGCCATTTGGGAGCGACCCAAATCGCGAAGTTGGTTTTTTGTAAAATATAGAGTGATACGCGTTCGTTCGTGGTGACTGTTAAGGGGTATTCAAAGCGGGTGCCATTCTGGTCTGCCAACAGAACGCGACGGGAAGTGAGGACGGCGACCGAGTTGGTGAACCGAGGTTCGTGAACGTCGGCTGATCCACCGATCCGTTCGTCACTCGCCGCAGTAAAGACGGGCGTTGCGGATTGATTCTGCGTGTCGATGGCATACACGGCACGACGAGTGCCGATGGTTCGGGCGGGATTCCAGGAATTGAACTGGTCGTGTGGCGGAAAAAAGCTGTCGTCGCTGCTGCGTTTAACCGGTCCGGAACCGGCTGCGATTTCGCCGACAGGCCGGCGAGTGAGTGCGTCGAAGCCAAGGAGCACACCGTGTCGCGTCCAATACCAAATGACACGATGATCGACACGCCAAACCGCGTAGAAACCCGAACCCATCGCAACCTGCTCCATTTCGTCCTCTGGAAGCTGGCGCAATGATAGTCCACCAGCAACCTTTTGGTTCAATAGCTTTTCATCAATTGGTTCGCCGGTCTTTGGGTTTTTTACAATATTGCCCTTAAGGTCGACGACGTGGAGCTGTTCACCCGCAGTACGGCTGACTTTGTAGATATCGCCGTCGCGAGCCATCGTGTAATAGCTCGTTTCATTAACGCGATCCGGTGACAACCAGGAATACAACCCAGCGAGAATGATAAAGATCATGGCAGCACCGGCCAGCAATGCGACATATGTAGCAGGTTTGGCTGCGAAAGGTTGGGACTCGAAAGATGCATCACGCTGGAACGCGCCCCAGACCGCCAACGCGGCGATCACAACGGACGCCACGAAGACCAGTGGATCAATATAAGCGTTTCGGAGCGGAAGCGGGATGAAGGAGTAAACCGCCGGGAGAAACGGTAAGGCCAGCGGAAAAAGCTTGGTGCGATACCAGGCAGCGGGCCGGATGACACACAACATGGCCGCAAAATAAAATGCGGCACCGGATACGACAGTATCGGCCAGCGGTATGACCATTGCCCACTCAAATGGGGCCGCAACGTGGCCCGACGTTGCAATCATTGCGACGAATACAACAAGCGGCGGCAAGACCGTTGCAAGATAGAGCGATAATCCCGCGATTGTTTTCGCAAAAAATAATTGTGTCCGTCTAATAGGCCGATGGACGAGGAAAGACCATCGATCGACCGGTCGTTCCGAATAAATCTGCATCGCCCCAAGAACGGCCCCAAGAACACAGCAAAGCAACGTGACGCCGGCATGTATGCTTGTTGCCAGCACCGGTTGCAGGTCATCTTGTTGATACCATGTTTCCGTAAGAACCCGCACCGCGCTATGCACCGAACTGTTAAAACCGGAAAGCAACAGCAGGCTGAGCAGCACGAACGCCGGAGCAGCGAACTTCAAGTTTTCTCGCAGTTCTTTGCGAATGATTTGTTTCATGGTTGTTCCTCCATCTCGGAAAGGATGAATGATTTTTCGCCGCGCTCAGATAAATAGCTGATGAACGCGTCTTCCAGCGGCAGCGGCAGGCGCTCCATCTCGATTGGATTAAGAGCGCGCAAGGCGGCCTCGGTGGTGGCGTTGTAATTAGCGCAAACAACGTGCAGCTCACCGGCGGTGCGGCGTGCCTGTAATAAGCCCAGTATTTGTGGCAAATGCGGTGGCGTGCCTTGGAAACGAAGCCGCACCTGCTGCACGTTGTTGCGAAAGGTTTCAATTGGGCAAGAGACGCGCAACACGCTTTCGTCCATGATGCCGATGTAATCGGCGACGCGCTCGACATCGGAAAGTTGGTGGGAGGAAAAGAAAATGGTGCGGTCGGAGCGACGCGTTAAATAAATGATGGATTCAACGAGTGAACGGCGGGCGACTGGATCCAGGCCGAGCGCGGGATCGTCGAGGATGAGGAGTTCGGGATCGGGCGCGAGGGTGAGGGCGAGGCAAAGACCAGCCCGTTCTCCGCGAGACAGGTCGCTGACGCGGGAATTTTCATCGAGCCCGAAATGGGTGACGATGCCGCGGAAAATTTTTCCATTCCAACGTGGATAGAACGGCGCCTGGAACTCGGCGCATTGGCGCACTTTCATCCAACTGTAGAGATCGTGGCCTTCGGTGAGATAGCCGATGCGCGTACGAATGTCGGGCGTGAGCGCGCGAATGTCGCAGCCGAGAATCGTTCCGCCACCGCGCGTCGGCTGGACGAGGCCGAGTAACATGCGGATGGTGGTGGTCTTGCCGGAACCGTTGCGCCCGAGCAGCGCGAAGACGCCGCCCTGCGGAACATCAAGGTCCAGTTCGTAAACGGCTGGTTTCTTGCCGAAATATTTTGTCAGTCCGCGCGTGCGAATCACTGGGTTGTCGCTCATTGGGGGTTTCCTTTGTTTGGCGCAGGAAGGTCCGCAGACGACGCGACGCGGCCGTCCTTGGTGGTTTTCCATTGCTGAAGTTTTTTCTCAAACGCTTCGCGCAATTCTTCGCGAGTGATGTCCAGGGACATGGCTTCGCCGATTAAGCCGTCGAGCGCCGGGTCGAGCCGCCGCCATGCTTCTTCGGGGGTGAAGACTTTGCGTTTATGGATGATGAAGATGCCGCGACCGGCGCGTGATTCGATAAGACCGTCGCGCGCAAGTTCCCCATACGCTTTGGCGACGGTGTTTGGGTTGAGGACGAGTTGCTCGGCCAAAGCGCGCACGCTCGGGAGCTGC
>JAICXV010000460.1 GCA_025934545.1 Verrucomicrobiia bacterium | reverse complement strand
TGTTTTTTCATGATGGATTTTCCAAAGGAAGCCAAGCGCCGGCGACGCGCTGCTACCGGGGCGGCACGCCAATGAGATCGAAGTCTGGGTGTGTTACAGTTTGAGCCGATAAACAAAAGGGATTCAAAGAGAGGGATTCGGGTTAAGGTCCAATTTTGAGCAACCTATAAGTGGATGCATGAAAAGTTTAGAAGCCGCGTTCCTTGTTTTTTGTCCTTGGCTGTGTTTTTGCGAAGATTCGTAGCGCTATATGCCTCAGGATTCATCGGGGCAAATTAAACTCCCTGGGATTTAGGTGGTAAATCCGTACTATTCCGGCAATTTGACGATTTCTACCTAACAGCCTGTTGAAATATTGGCTTGATCCCCCCAAGATTGGCATGGAGATTTTTGTCTCCAAGCCGCAGTGTAGATACCGCACTCTGCTATTTTCTTCCGTAAGCTCATTTGCATCAAATTCGATGTGTCCGAAAAGGTGTCGGTCAATAGTATTGACATATTTGGGTTGAGGAACAGGCTGCGGCTCGCTGGAATCCATGACCGATCCGCAAACTAACGGCCTCGTTTACGGCCGCGATTATGCCAATTGCATCACTTCAGCCACGTACAACAGCACCTTCATCCGGAATTTCACGCGGGACTCGCTTGGGCGAATCACCAACGAAACGAATAGTTCCCTCCAATCGTTTATTGATCTGCGTGGATTTCGGACTGCGATGATGTGATCATTCGGGGACGAAACGTTAACGAAATTTTTATTTTGTTGCGGAAAATTAAGCAAATCTTTTCTTCGTCATCACGCATTCGAATTTTACAACCCGCTTTCGGCGGGTATGTTCACACCATGTCCAAGGGAGTGAGTCGATGGAGGCTCGTCATTTGTTTAATCGTTGTATCCGTGGCAGCCGTTTCGCGCGCAGCTCAGCCTTACGGATTGGACGAGCGTCCCGCCGTCGGCGCGTTTCTCAACGGAAAACTTCCCACGTCGGTCCTCGTGCAGACCGGCAAGTGGGCCGTCGTGGATGCTTTTACCAATCTCACGGTGGATGATCCCACGATGCTGATTCCGGAGCCGGGCAGCAATCGGCTGTATGTTTCCTCGCGGCAGGGCCAGATCTTTTCGTTCCCGAACCGGCCGGATGCCGATCACATGACCGAGTTTCTGAATCTGACCAATGTAACGCAGGGTTGGGACGATTGCGGGCTGCTCGCGTTTGCGTTTCATCCGGATTTCAACCGAGCCGGCGCGGCGAAACGGTTCGTTTACGTTTGGTATCATTATTCCCCTGCCCCGGTCATTGGACCCGAGCGTCCGTCGTCGCTCACACCTGGCTATGATCGCCTTTCGCGCTTCACCGTGCCGGAAGGTTCGCTGGTCGCGGATCGAAATTCCGAGCAGGTATTGATCAACCAATTCGACCACAATCTCTGGCACGAAGGCAGCGGCATGGCGTTCGGCCCGGATGGCTTTCTTTATCTCAGCATCAGCGATGAAGGCGGCGCGTATGATATGTATAACAACACGCAAACAATTCGCGGCAAAATGTTCTCCGGCGTGTTGCGCATCGATGTGGACCAGGATCCCGCGCGCAGTCATCCCATCCGCCGCCAGCCGCTCGCGGAAACCGAATTGCCGCCGGGCTGGACGGAAAATAATTACACCACGAATTATTTCATCCCGAACGACAACCCATTCGTCGATCCGACCGGCAATCAACTCGAGGAATTCTGGGCCGTCGGCCTGCGCAATCCGCACCGCATGACGCTCGATCCCGCCACGGGCCGCTTTTGGATTGGCGACGTGGGCCAGGACAAGTGGGAGGAAGTGGATGTGCTGGAACGCGCCGGGAATTACCAGTGGTCCTACATGGAAGGCCGTCATGCCATCGAAGGCAAATCCAAACCCGCCCCGCAGGATTATATTGGCGTCGAGCAGCCGCCGATTTATGACTACGAACACGGCCCGACGGGCAATTGCGTCATTGGCGGTTATGTTTATCGTGGCGCGCAATTCGCGAAGGAGCTCGGCGGGAAATATATTTTCGGCGACAACGGCTCCGGCCGCCTTTGGGCAATGACCTGGAACGGCACGAACGCGCCGCAAGTCACTTACCTCTGCAACATGCCGCCGGGCGTCAATTACACCGGCCTTTCCAGTTTCGGCGTTGATGAGAAGAATGAACTCTATATGCTCAAAATGGGCCGGCCCTCAAAGATTTACAAACTCGTCCGCGCCGACACGCCCCGGCAGCCGATCAGCCATGCGCTGCCGCAACATCTTTCCGAGTTGGGCGCGTTCAGCGATCCCGTGCACCTCGGTCCCGCACCCGGAATTATTCCTTACAACGTGAACGCCCCACTTTGGTCGGATGGCGCCCTCAAGCAACGCTGGATCGCCGTTCCGAAAAACGCAAAAATAACTTTCTCCGCCACGAACAATTTCACGTTCCCCCCCGGCACGGTCTTCATCAAAAATTTCGACGTGACCGTGAATGAAACCAACGGCGCCACCCGCCGGCTGGAGACGCGCTTCCTCGTCCGCAACAACGCTGGGGGCGTTTATGGCATCACCTACAAATGGCGCGCGGACGGCTCGGATGCTGATTTGCTTTCCGCCGCGTTGAGTGAATCTGTGAATGTGACCAACGCTTCCGGCGTGCGCACGCAAACGTGGTATTTTCCCGGCCCGTTCGATTGCCTGGTCTGCCACAATCCGAACTCCGGCAGCGTGCTCGGCGTCAGCGCCCGCCAACTCAATGGGCCGTTGACCTATTCCAACGGAATCACGGATAACCAATTGCGCACCTGGAACCACCTCGGTTTGTTCACGAACGCTCCGACCGAGGCTTCGATTACCAACGTGCCCAAACTGGTTCACGTCGATGACACCAATTATACCGCCGAATACCGCGTGCGCTCGTATCTCGATGCCAACTGCGCGCAGTGCCATCGGCCGAACGGCGTGGCGGGATATTTCGACGCGCGCTTCCGCACGCCGCTGGCCGCGCAACGCCTCATTAACGGCCCGCTCGCGAATTCCCTCGGCGACGCCAACAACCGCGTCATCAAACCCGGCGACTTGTCGAAATCCGTTTTATTCGCGCGCATCCACCGCGTGGGGGACCTGCAAATGCCCCCGATCGCTCGGAATGTGACGGACACCAATGCCATTAATACGGTTGCTGAATGGATTCAAAATCTCCCGCGCAGCACTGACCCTCCTGCGCCGAAATCTCGCCCGAGTCCGAGAATGTCTTCAAAATGATGGAACTCGGTTGTGCTGGATAAAGTCTGGAGCAGCATTGAAGTCCAGAAACCGCGATACAGTTTCCGCATGAACCTCGTAGTGAGTCCGCTCCATCTAATCAGAGCCGACTACAGTTCAGGGGTTCAATGCGCGATTTGTTTCGGCGAATTCTCTCCCCGAGGGACTTGAGCCGCTTGGGAAGCGGCGAAAGGAATCCGGCCGAAGGCGGAGGCCCGCGAGGGCCGAGCGAGCGGGAGCGAGCGAGTCATTGGGCCGGGGTGAGG
>JAICXV010000499.1 GCA_025934545.1 Verrucomicrobiia bacterium | reverse complement strand
TTTAGTGATCAGCCAATTCACGCTTTTCGCGAGTTCTAAAAAAGGAAATCGCCCATCATTCAGTCGCTCCGCGCGACCTGAAATTGCCATTCCACTCTACGAACAGTTCGTCCGGAAAATTTCCGAAGACCTCGGCAAGCCAGTTCAAACCGGTGAATTCGGCGCCGACATGAAGGTGAGCCTCGTCAACGACGGGCCCGTCACCATCGTCATCGACTCAAAGAATCCCGAATAACTTCACGTGGCCGAGGAACGATTGATTCCCTGAAACGTCCGAAAAATAAACAGCCAGCGCGACTCCGCTAATCAGTAACGCGAGTAACAGCAAACCAACCAACGCGCACACAACGCCCCACACTAGATAACGGCGCGCGGGGTTCCACATGCCGGACGAGTCGCGATTGACCAGCCACGCTTGATTGAGCGCGCGAATCGCGACGGGAACACCAAACACCGGCAACAACCCAAACAATCCGCACACAAAACAGTTCAACGACCGCTCGATGAGCACGACTTTCGCTGGTTTAGCTCCGTTCATTTGGATGGAGAATTTGTTGACGATGTCGGCAGCCGTTGCGGGAAAGCAGCGAGCCGCTTCGTTTGTCTTTTGTCGATAGCATCCACGTCGCGTCGCAAACCTTGCAGAATCTTCGCGTTCACGGTGAAGAAAATGAACATGATCGCGAGCATCATCACAATTATCAGGAGCACCGACCCGCGGCGTTTCGATCGAGTTGAATGGCGAACAAAAATTCTCATTTGGTTCCTTGCGCGTTCGCCACCGCTTCGAAACTGAATAAAGGCCGGAACTGAATTTTCTTTCGGTTGCTGACCAATTCGACTTCCCATTGCCAGGCTGTCACGCGGTCCCGTTTGTCCAAATGCATGTGCGAGGATTTCACATGCGTAAGCACGCGCGCCGGTTTGTTCTCCTGCTGCCGACGCACCGCATCGTCCGCAAAAGAATAAACAATCGACCCGTCAGCAGTGGGGATGCGCAATTCCTCACTTTGAGCGGCGGTCAAATTAATAGTTAGGTTAATCGGCCCCGTTGCATTCCGCACATCGGCCCGCCACAATTCACCGGCATCGAGCACGTTGACGATATCGTCCGCATTATGTCGCAGCGCAATATGACTGCCCCACACCTGATACAGCAAAGAACCGCCCGCGCCGAGCACGAGCACCATCACTGCGATGTAAGTGAGGGTTTCGATCAGCATGATGCCGCGTTTCCGGTTCCGCTTTTGCAACGTTGTGATCATTTCAGTTTCACCTCGCGCACAATTTTTCCGATTCCGATCTTCTTCGCTGGCCGCCATTCCAGTCGCAGCAGATTGGCGGTTTTCGAAATCTGAAAGTCCCCCGCCGGCAAATTCGTCACCGCGCCGGCATGAACAGTATAGGGATGCGTCCCCTCGGCCACTTGTTGCCATTCACCCGCAGCCAAGACTTCCATTTCGCCATCAACAATTTCGCGTGCGATCGCCTTTTGATAAGTGGCGCGCAATTCGCGCGCATCGGAAGTCGCCGCAAACGCCAATGGCAGCATCGCAATGACAAGCACGGCCATCGCAACCGCCAGTTCGACAAACACTGTGCCTCGCTGTTTCGCTGTTCGATGTCTCGCGATTACCATAAAACCCCCGCGTCGATGATCGAAATCAAGACACCAAAAACCGACAGCACGACCGCGCCGACGACCAAACCGTTCCACACTACGAGCGCCGAAGTCACCGTGTGCGCCGCCGCTTGCTGTTGCTGAAACGCCTTCGCATCCAGCCACGCGTGCCATCCGCCCAGCGCTTGCGCAAACGCGCCGCGCTGGTGAAGCGCGTTGGTCATGCGCCAGCCAAATTCACCGGAGTCATCCATGAGTTGCAACGCTTGCGGCAGCGCAACGCCTTGCTTCAGCGCTTCGACGACACGCGCTGCGCGCGAAATAAACACATTGTTGGCCGTGCAATCAGCGGCCAGCAAAACTGCGGCAGTTTCCGGCACACCCGAATCGAGCAACACTGCCAACATCGCGGAAAAATCGCGCTGCATGCGTTTGCGCCGCCACGGCATTCGAAAATGCAAATTCTCCAACGCCGGAAACCACGCCGTCATGCGCGGGCCGCCCGTGTAAAAAAATGCGCCACACCACACCGCTAACAAACAAAGAATTTGCACCGCGACGATTGCGGAACTGTGTTGGAAAAACGTGGAATAAGAATGGTCCGCCCCGCGCACGAGACTGTGCTGAATCTCCAGGAATTTCGGCAGCACAAAAATTTGAATCACCCAAATGACCCATATGCTTAACGGCGTCACCACAAATGTGAGTATCACCAGGTAATTAATCGCGGCACGTGTCTGGGAAACGGCATCGCGCAATAAATGCCGGCACGCCGGAATTACTTTTCGGATGTCGCCGATTTTCCGTCCCGCATTCAACATCGCCGTTACTTGCGGCGGCAAAAATCGCGGCACTTTCTCGAGCGCCTCGATCAACGGCAAATTCTGTTCCATCCAGGCTGCCACCAGATGAAACCGCGCGCCCATCGAAAGATCACGACTCGCCACGATTGACAGAATCGTTTGCTCGACCGACCGCCCCTGTTCGAGTCCGCTGTCGATAAGGTCCAAAAACAAACGCGCGCGCTCCGCCCTCCGCATTGGCAACGACAAACAAAAATGAACCACCGCAACCAGCGTAATCAGGAGTCCAACCCAGACGGTCACGACGAGCACCGTCACAAATGCCCCGATAATAATTTGGTCACTGTCCATACGCGTTCGACTAGCCAAAGCTTGAAACCGAATTCATAAACTGCACAAATGCCGCGATCATTGGCTGGATTTGCGAAACAATCACCAGGGCCAGCGCCATGATCGAACATGGCAACGCCGAATAGAGCAGCAGGTCGCCGCGATAATTCGCGCGCCCCTGATACAACTCCGCCGCGCGCTCAAATCCCGCCGCGAGATTTTCCTGCGATTGCGAAACGGTCCAGACAAACAGCGGTGGAAATACCTTGGTCTCTCCCGCAATTTCCGAAAACCGTCCATGACCGGATGCGAGCCGTTGCCGCCATTGCTGCAATTCACGTCCGGCGCTCGTGTCGCCTTCCATTTGCTGGACCAATTGCAACGCGTCATCCAACGGGACACCGCTCTTTAACATCAACGCCAGCGCCGACGCCGTTTGTGCGACGGCGCTTTCACGAAATGCAGGAATACGCCAGCGCCACCGCCGCCGGATCGACGGCGTCGACGCCATCACCAACACGACCACGGTCACAATTCCCA
>JAICXV010000580.1 GCA_025934545.1 Verrucomicrobiia bacterium | reverse complement strand
GCCGAGCGTGACGGATTGCACGAGGGCTTCGGCGATTGCGGCACCTTTGCTCTGCAAGATGCCTGGTAGAATGAAAACGGGATTGATGCTGCCCATTTCAGCGTAAACCGGAATCGGGTCAGGGCGCGCGGACGCGATATCAAACAAGGCGCGCCCGCCTCGGAGCGAGCCGGTAAATCCGACGGCCTTTACGACGGGATGGCGCACGAGTTTGACGCCCATTTGGCCGGTACCTTGGAGCATGGAAAAAACTCCGGCGGGCATCGCGCATGCCTCGACAGCTTTTTGGACGGCACGAGCCACTAATTCGGACGTGCCGGGATGACCACGGTGGGCTTTGACGATGACGGGACATCCGGCGGCCAAGGCGGAGGCTGTGTCACCGCCAGCGACGGAAAACGCCAATGGAAAATTGCTCGCACTGAAAACGACGACGGGACCCAGCGGCACGAGCATGCGACGCAGGTCGGCTTTTGGAAGTGGTTTGCGATCCGGAATGGCGCGATCAATGGTTGCCTCAACCCATGAACCTTCACTGAGCAGGTCCGCAAACATGGTCAGTTGGAACATGGTGCGTCCGCGTTCAGACGTCAGCCGCGCTTCCGGCAACGCCGTTTCTGCTTTGGCGCGCTGAATCAATTCGTCGCCGAGGTTATTGATTTCTTCGGCGATACGGCGGAGAAAAGTGGAGCGTTGTTCCGGCGTGGTGTTTTGGAAAATGTCGAACGCGGCCGCGGCTGCGATTGCGGCGGACTCGACTTCGTTGTCGGAAGCTTCGCGAAAATCCGGCGAGAGCTTTTCGCCAGTGGCCGGATTTGAATTGGAGAAGGTTTTCGCGCCTGCGCCGACCCATTTGCCCGCGACAAGATTAAGTCCGGAGAGTTGCATGAGTGACTTGCGGACGCGACCCCGGGGATCGCGTCGAGTTATTGATGCTTCGCCGAACAGGCAAAGCTGCCCAAAGCGATGGCGAGGAGCGCGAGGGAGAGGCCGCCGATCCAAATGTTAGTCAGCAACACGCCCCAAACGCCAACCCAGACGCCGAAGCAGGCGATGGCAAACATCGTAATTTCTTTAGCACTACGTTCCATAAGGTCATCGAAACTAACCAGACAGGCGCGGGCCCGCAAGCTTATCTACTTCTTGAACGCGTGATAGCGCGGCTTGCCTGCGGATTGCAGGTAGGCGATTAAGTCAAGAATTTCGTCCCTGGTCAGGACGTTGACCAGACCTTCTGGCATGGGCGACAGTTTCGAGGCTTTGCGCTCCTGCACGTCAGCCTTGTTCACTTCCTTTTTGGTCTGTTTCAAAGCGTCGGTGATGAGGACGATTTTCTTGTCGTCCTCTTCGACGACGCGACCCGTGACATCGTCGCCGTTTTTCAGAAACAAGGTCGTGTTTTGATATTGTTCGGAGACGACCTTGGACGGTTCGATAATCGATTCCAAAATGTCACGCGTGGCCAGACGGCTTGCAACAGCCGTCAACTCCGGTCCGACGGCGCCGCCGCTGTTGCCGAAACGGTGGCATTGCGCACATTGCGCGGCGGTAAACGCATCTTTGCCTTTCTCAAAAGAGCGGCCTTTTTTCACAAACTCAAGCGATGGCGTAAGATCGGCCATTTTCCACGCTTGGACGAACTTTCGCGGTGCAGCGGCCGTGTCCGATTTTTTCGAATCGGCGTTTGGCAAGACTGGTGTTAAGGCGAGTTTTTCTTCCGCTGTTAAGGTGTCCATTGCGTCCTTGCGGAAATTCTCCATGAATTTGGGGAAGCTGGCGCCGTCGCTGTAATCGCGTTCGACATCGGCGAAGTCCTGCAGGATTTCTTTGGGATGGCCGAGCTTCGTGTGGTCTTCATTGAACCAGGTGAAATATTGTTTACGCTGATCGATGGTCCAACCATTGGTGATGGTGCGCAGGCGGAGGACGTAATAAATCTGTTCCTCTTGCGTGGGCGCTTTTTCCAGGAGCGCAAGAGTTTTGGAGATGGCGTCGGGCGCGCCGAGGTAGAGGAGTAATTGGCAATATTCGCGGTTCAACGCTTCGGTTTTGGCAGGGTAATGAGGGCTGAGTTTTTCAATGGCAAGTTGCTGCAAATCCGGCGACGGCTTGCCCTGGCGAATAAAACTGATTTCGATGACGCGCAGCTTGAGCAGCTCCTGATCTTCGTTCAACGTGTCGATGGGGAATTTTTTCAGCGCCTTGAGCAGTGCGGGCTGGCTGTCTTCTTTGCCGCAACGAGCGAGGGCGAGCAAGGCGGTCAAACCAGCGTTAACGTCGGTTTCATTGAGAGCGCGGTCTTTCCACGAATTGACATCCTGGCTTTCAATCGCGATACGTGCGGCGTAACGAATCCAGCGGTCGTCGTTAGCCAGATAGGGCCACGCAAAATCAACTGCGCCGGGCACGTGCTTGCCCTGGAACAATTCCAGTTGGTGCCGCAATTCACGGTTCTGGCGGGCGTTCGACGCTTCGGCCAATTGCTCTTTGTTATTAGTCGATTTGATTTTCTTGCCGACGTAGGTGACACGGTAGAGCCCAGCCTGGGTGTGGCGTCCGCCGGTCAGGAAATAAAGCCCGCCGTCGTTGCCGAATTCAATATCGGTTACGTTGAGCGGTTTGCCGCGCAATAATGTTTCGAACGTGCCGGCGTAAGTGGACCCGTCGGGCTTGAGATGCATTACGAGAATGCGGCCATAAGACCAATCGAGCAGATATAAGGCGTTGCGATATTTTTCCGGAAAATTGGCGGCGTAACCGAATTTAATTCCGGTCGGAGAACCGATGCCGACTTCTTTAACCGGCGGGAGGGTGTCTTGATAGTACGGCGGAAATTTCCCGGTGCCTTCGCG
>JAICXV010000088.1 GCA_025934545.1 Verrucomicrobiia bacterium | reverse complement strand
TATGCCTCTGGTGTTGATGGATCGCCCCGGCGGCACCTATTGGAAAACGTGGGACAAAAACGTCCGCGAACATCTCTTGCGCGAGCAACTGATTTCACCGGACGACTTGCATCTCTACCAAATCGCCGACAACGCCAAGCATGCCGTCCGCATCATCACGCGTTTCTATCGCAACTTCCATTCAAGTCGTTTTGTCAAAGACCTGCTGGTCATCCGCCTGAAGAACCCGCCGTCCGAGTCAGCGATCGACGCATTGAACGAGGATTTTGCCGACATCATCACCGGCCAGAAAATTCATGTCATAAAACCAACTGCCGAAGAGCAAGACGACAAGGATTGCCTGGAGCTGCCCCGTATCGCCTTTGAGTTCGATCGCCGACAGTACGGTCGTCTCCGCGAGTTGATCGATGTGCTGAACAGCCACTAAGAGCGACCGAAGGCTTGCGGAAATTTAGCGGTTCAAGGCGGCGAGCACTGCTTTGGCCTCCTGATTATTTGCCTCGAGCGTGAGCACGTGCTTCGCGTATTCCTGCGCCGTTTCGACCCGTTCCGTCAACCCGCAATAAATCGCTTTGGTGAGGCAAAAATCGATCATAGCTTGACGCGCGCCTTCGCGGTCTGCTTCCAACTTATTTTGAATGGCGATTTCCGCGCGGCCGATCGGTTGTTCAGCCTGGATTAAGTCGGACAGGTTGGTGCCGCGTTTGACTGTGATCGCAGCCAAACCAACGTTCGCGGCAAAGTCATTCGGATCGAGCCGCAATGCCGCGCGAACCTGTTCGTCGGCCTGCGTCAGCCGGTTCAACTTGAAAAGTGTCTTCGCGTACAAAATGCGATTCAGCGAACTGTCTTTGTGCGCGATATTCTCCTGGCAAACACGCGCCGCTTCTTCCAGTCGGCCTTGTCCGGCCAGCCCCGCAATCAGCATGTGCCACGCGCCCTGTCGTCCCGGATCAAGTTGAATAACCCGGCGCAAACCTTCAAAGCAACCGGCCAGATCTCCAAGCATCGGTCCCTGGCAGAAGGCCAACATTTCTGTTGCAGCGGCGGCGGTTTTTGCATCGGCGCTTTGCGTTAGTTTTTCGAGCAACGCCAGCTTCGCGCGAATCGACCGCTGAATCGGATCGGCCATTTCTTCATACTTGATGACTTGAGCGTGCGCTTTGCTTGTTTTGTTTTCGTTCGCAGCGAACACTTCCATCATCAATGCCGTTGCGATCACGCGCACGTTTCTCGGATCGAGTTGCACGGCTTTCTCAAGGTCAGCGAGGGTCACTTTCGCCGCTGCGGAACGTGCCGATTCTTCTTCATCATCGATTTGTCCGCGGGCTCTTTCGAGCGCGTGTTTGAAAAAATGCTGCGTCCATTTGTTCATGGCCCGCTGGACGTAAGGCATCGATTCATTCGTTGAACAGGCAACAGCTTTCTCGAAGCAACTGGTAGACTCATCGAGGAGTCGTTGCGCGGCGGCAACGTTTTCCGCAGACGGTTTGTTCGCTCTCGGCCCATATCCAAACTTACTTGCGGCCTGTTTTTCCAAAAAACCGCCAAGGCTATCCCAACATTCCGCGCTTTTCGGCGCGACCTTGACTGCTTTGCGGAGCACGCCTTCGGCTTCATCAACGATGGAGGCGGCATAAAGCGCTTCGCCGAAGTCAGCGAGCAACGGTCCATTGTCGGGTTCCAATTCAACGCGTTTGCGAAAGCAGGCGACTGCTTTCACGTTGGCGTTGCGTGCCTTTTCGTAATCGGGAACGTCGAGATAGAGTTCGCCCAAACGAAAATACCGCTCGGCATCCGCAGGGCTGCCCGTGAGGTTCTTCTCAATTTCGGCGATCCGATCGCGAGCCATCGGCTTTTCAATATCCAGCTTAAGACCGCTTTTGGAAGCAAAGGACCAACCAAAGGAAACGGAAATTGTCGGCATGCGAACGAGCGAGCGAAGTTGTGCCGGGCCACTTTCTTCCGCCATCCCGAAGAGACGCGTCGAAATCGCAAACAAGACAATTAAACACTGACAAATGCGATAAACCACGAGTCGGGATAATAGCTGCTTTGCAACCGCGAGTCGAGAAAACTAGTTGAGTTAGGCGCATTTTTTGTCACATTCGCGCCATGCGAACACTTATTTTACTGCTGGCGCTTTCGATCAGCGCCGTCGCCGAACCACTTCATGCGTTGTACATCACGGGCGGATGCTGCCACGAATTTACTGCCCAAAAGAAAACGCTCACCGAAGGTATCGCCGCGCGCACGGACATTGTTTGGACGATCGAGGACAAAGGCGAAACGGACGACAAAACCATTCGGTTCACCACGTTCGACAAACCTGATTGGAACAAGGGCATCGACGTAGTTGTCTACAATATGTGCTCGGGGAAATTCACGAACGTCGATTACATCGAAAAAATCGCCGCCGTCCATCGCAAGACCGGTCTACCCGCCGTGGTCATTCATTGCGCGATCCACACGTTTCGCGAAGCCAAAACTGACGAATGGCGAAAGCTGCTCGGCGTCACCTCGATGCGCCATGAAAAACAACAGCCCTTCGATGTTAGAGTGGTCGCGCCAGACAATCCGATCATGCAAGGTTTTCCGGCGGTGTTTCACGATCCAATGGACGAGCAATACGTGACGATCAAACTTTGGCCAAACTGCATTCCGTTGGCTCAAGCAACCGGACACGACAAGGAGAAGAGCAAGAACACCGTTGTTTGGGCCAACACCTACGGCAAAGCACGCGTGTTCGGCACGACGATTGGCCATTTGAACAAAGTGATGGAGACGCCTGAATACCTCGACATGGTCACGCGCGGATTGCTCTGGGCATGCAAAAAGCCAATTGAGTTGAAACATTAATCTGGGAAGTGGCGGTGCAAATCGCTAAAACATTGTTATGAATACTGCGCCGAAAACCACTCTATCCCGCCGCACAGTTTTTAAACAACTCGGCGCCGGCGCTCTTGCTCTCGGTGCGCTCAGCGCGGCGCCAGCAGCGAAGGCTGAACACGTTTACAAACCGAAAAAGGGTCGCATCAACCAGTCGGTCTGCTGGTGGTGCTACAAGCCGATGACCGTCGAACAATTGGCTGATGACGCTGTTCGCATGGGACTTCATTCCGTCGAACTGCTGCAACCGGAACAATTGCCCGCGATTCAAAAAAGAGGTCTCACGTGCGCAATGATTTCGTCGCACGGCTTCGTCAAAGGTTTTGCTCACCCCGAAGAGCACAACGAGTGCATTGAGATTTTGACCGATCGCATCAACAAAGCCTCTGACGGTGGCTTTCAGAATGTGATTACTTTTTCCGGCTATCGCCGCGGGCTGTCGACCGAAGAGGGGATGAAAAACATGGTAGAGGGTTTGAAGAAAATCGTCAGCCACGCCGACAAGAAAAAAGTGAACCTTGTCATCGAGATGTTGAACTCGCGCGTCAACATTAACATGAAAGGGCATCCCGATTATTTTTGCGACAGCATGGACATGACCGCTGACATTGTGAAGCAGGTCGGTTCAGAGCGGATGAAGATTTTGTTCGATATCTATCACGTGCAGATCATGCACGGCGACATCATCACCCGCATTAAACAATATCATCCGTTGATCGCGCATTATCACACCGGCGGCAATCCCGGTCGCAACGAGATCGACGAGACGCAGGAGATCAACTATCCCGCGGTGATGAATGCCATTGCGGACACCGGATACAAAGGTTTCGTCGGCCAGGAATTTATCCCGGTCCATGACAAATTCACGTCGCTGAACGCGGCGGTGAAGTTGTGTGATGTGTAATCTGTCACTTCTCGCGAAGCGTATGCAGTGCGGGTAGTTTGCTCCCGCTTTTTCATTTGGGCATCGCACCACAATAAAGCGTTGTATCGCAAAGCGGCGGCAAGCCGCGCGCACTCCATACGCTTCGCGCCGTTTCCGGACGGATCTAATTTGAAGCGACTGCGAGTAATTCCACTAACGCACTGTTTTTCTGGGGGGAATCGGGAATGAAATCAAACGCGCGGAAGCAGCGCGCACGCTCCGTGTCCGAAGTTTTTGGGTCAGCGATAATTTTGGCGAGATACGCGGCTGAACTCGGCGCGCGCGATCGCCAGATGAGATTGTGTCCAGCAGGTGAATTCCAATGGGTTCCCATTTCGCTCATCCAGACGCTAAAGAATTTCTCTTCGTTGCCCTGCGCACCGATGCCCAGGGCCTCCAGATACCAGCGGTCGCGGCCATCGTATTGGTGTGCGAGCAACGCCCACAATTGCGCGGCGCGGTCTGATGGATTGTGACGAAGGACAATGGCGCATTGGCGGCGCACTTGTGCGTTCGGATCGCGCGCGAGTTTTTCCACACAGGAAAGAACATCCACGTTCAACGCGCGCGCAATCCGCACTGATGCCACGCGAATGTCGGGATTAGCATCGGCAATTCCGGCACGGATATATTTATCGGCCTTGCCGGGAATTCGCGCCAGCAGTTGCAGCGCGCGGGCCCGGAGCCGTTCGTCTTTACCTTGCCAATCTCGCACCAGCGTTTTTTCGGCGTTGGCTTTCATGTCGTGCAGCTTCGTCCACGCGAGATAACGCGCTGCGTTGTTTGGCGAGTTCAAAGCTTGGACACATTGAGCGGCAGTATTGAATTCATATTTTATTGTCGC
Organism: Verrucomicrobiia bacterium; assembly: GCA_025934545.1. Lineage (GTDB taxonomy): Bacteria > Verrucomicrobiota > Verrucomicrobiia > Limisphaerales > Palsa-1400 > JAICXV01. The sequence goes on along the minus strand of JAICXV010000088.1, from coordinate 3,004 downwards.
CGGCTTGTTTCCTTTCGGAGCGATTCGATAAATGCGGCCGGTCATCGTGGCGAAATCACGGTCTGCCATATTATGGCCGCCAACGCCGGCATCGTTCCAGTCCGCCACATACAACGACCCGTCGGGCGCGACGCAAACATCCGATGGCCGGAACCACGCGTCACTCGTCGTCAGAATATCGACGGGGTGTGCTTCGTAACCAGCCCCTGCGGGTTGCACGGGATAACAGCGAACGATTCGGGTGCCGGCGTCGCAATGGATTATTTGATTTTGATAAATCTTCGGAAGCAACTTGCCTTCGTAAATCGTGATGCCCGTGGGCGCACCCGCGCCGGTGATAAGCAGATTCGGAACAACGCCGGGATCATTTTGGTGCCAATGGCGCAACGGAATTTCCTCCTCCATGTTGCTGCGGTTTTGGTTCCAGCCTGCGCCGGTCAATTCATCATAAAAACCGTAGTTGCCGTGTTCCATGATGTAGTTCAGACGAACGGCTTTGTTGCCGTCATCGTCATTGTCCGATTGCCAAACCGTGCCGAAGGAATCGACGCACGCTTCATACGGGTTGCGAAAATTGTATCCGAGCACCTCAACTTCGCTGCCGTCCACATTACAACGCAGCACCATGCCGTTGCGGTACGGTTTGCCGACCGCGGCAACTTCGCGGCCATCGACATCGAGGACGGGTGAACCATCGGCGCGTTTCAATTGTTTGCTTTCGTTCCCGAAATTAAAATAGAGTTTGCCGTCTGGTCCGAACGTAAATGTATGCACGCCGTGGTCGTGGTCGACACCGCTGATGCCGCTGAAGAGGATTTCTTTTTTATCAGCTTTCCCGTCGCCGTCCGTGTCGGTGAAGACAAAAACATCCGGCGAACGCGACACAATGGCTTTGTTGCCAAGAACACAAATGCCCAGCGCGGAATTAATTTCCGGCCCTTGATAAAACGTCGTTTCTTTGTCGGCGAGCCCGTTGCCATCGGTATCTTCCAAAACCACGATGCGATCGCCGGCCGGACGCAAGACCCCCCATGGTTGAAACGTGCTTCGGTAGTTAACGCCTTCGCAGACCCAGACGCGGCCTTGCGCGTCGACGTCTATGTCCGTCGGATTGCGCAGCATCGGTTCGGCGGCAAAGAGCGAAACTTCCAGGCCGTCGGCGACTTTGAAATCTTTGAGCGATGCTTGAGCCGCCGCGAGACCGTAACGTTGAGTGGTGTTGAACGGCTGTTTGAGAAATTCCTGCCCCGGCTGCTCAGTGAAGACGGCAAACTCAATTTTTGGCGAAGTGGCGGGGACATCTTCCTGTTTCTTTTTTGAAGCGTTTGGATCAACGGAGACGTCGATGCCGGCTTTAATGTACAACCGCCCATATCCATCGGGCACGTTGAAACCCACCAAACACGGAGCCGTTGTGCCGAAGCCGTGTGCATACGTTTTCGAAAGGATTTGGAGCCGTTTGCCTGAGACCGTTTTGTTGAGATAAACGTCGCCGGTGACCACTATTGGCGTAATGTCCGAGAGCGAAACTTCTTTGCCGTTAGCGCTGATCAATTTCGGATCTCCCCATACGAGAATGTTGTTGGCGCGGCGCTCGCCGCCGTCGGTTGCTGCGAGCCAAATTTGTTTCGCGTGCGAAATATCGACGTCAATCGTAGTGCGGCCAGTGCGGGTGATGCCGCTGCGGAAGACTGGTTTGGCGGAGGTTGCCGGTTCAGACGTCGCTACGCGACGAATGGGTTCGTGCGTGCCTCCCGTGGGTCGAAAGCCACGGTTACCTTGGGGAACCGCTACGCGGTTCGATGCGGACGGCTTCGCCGGAGTAGCGTCCTTACTTACCGGCTTGCTGTTTTGCTTTTTTTTTTCGGGCCCTTGGGATCGAGGTTCTGCTTGAGGTCATCAGCAGTCACCGAACTTTGCACGCCGTTTTCCGGAACATCGGCTTTTGCGATCCACACGATGGCGTTCAGGACAACCTTGCGAAAGTTGTCGTCACCCCAGTTTGAGTGGCGATGGGCGCCGGTAAATCCAAACCCGCGTCCGCCGTCGGGACGTTCCGCCACCCACATGACATGTTGCGGAAGTTTTTGTTCGACCATCTTTCGCACTTCCGCATTTCCAGAGTGATCACCATCGGGGCGGCTCATCGTATCTGGCGGCGGAACATCGGTCAGGATGGGTGTGACCCCCTCCATGTTTGGGCGAAAACGCATATTGAAATACCACTCGTCATTGATGCTGAACGGTTGCACGCCGCGCGTGACCGGGTGGTTGGGAAAGTGTGTGAAATTGGCGGTCCAGAACGGGTTCACGGAATAAAAAACTTCGAACGCGCCGCCCATCCAATCGATGAATTCCTTTTCGCCTTTTTCGCGAGTCGGTTCGACGGCATAGTGGATGCAACCAAAGCCGACGCCTTTCTTCATCAATTCGCCAAGATATTGTAAGCGATCGTCGTGAAGCGCAGGTTGCCCTTCCTTCCCATCGCTGAACATCACGATAGCGGCAGCATCATCGAGCGCGTGCGAATCAGTCGGCCAATTGTTCGAATACACTACGGAAGTCACTCCCGGCACGTTTTCGAGGCACTTCTGCAGCAATAATAATCCTGCCCGATATTCGTGGTCGCCCGGTCCGTGACTCGGTTTGCCGGCGATGAACGCAATCTTCTTCGGCGATCCGGAGTTCGCGCTGGAAAATTGTTTAATTTTAAAATCCTTGAATTGAACCAACATCGGTTGCCCGCGATGGATTTGCAGCGCGATCACGCCCGACTTGGCGGCAACCGGAACGGGATTCTTGCTGTCCTTCTCGTTTGGCTGTTGCTGGTCGATGACATCCACGGTCTGCCGACCGTTGATGAAGTGCATCAAGTGGTTGCCTTTCGCGATGACGACGTAGTCATTCCAATCGCCTTTTTTAATCGCGGCTTCGATTTCATCGGAATCGCCCGTTTTGCCGACAATTTCCTTTTTACCGTCCGGATGAATCAGGACGCGGTCAC
>JAICXV010000608.1 GCA_025934545.1 Verrucomicrobiia bacterium | reverse complement strand
CCATCGACGCAACCAATCGGCAGGATGTCGTCCCACGTTGGAAAGTGCGCGACCAAATAGCGAATCACCGCGCTTTCCTCTTTGGCACTGACCCGATCGCTGTGCGAAAGGCCCGAACCATCGAGCATCACCATATCGTTGGTGGCAAGGCCGACAGAATTATGGACCCAACCGAGGACGCTGTTCGCCCCAGCCGTAAAATTGTCCACGCCGGACAATTCATAAGACACATGCCGCAACAACAAATCGGCCATTACATTGTGGCTGACTTTTCCCATCGCGATGCAGGCCGCGTCCAGTTGCAGCGGCTTCGCGTTATAGGTCAGGTTCGTCGAGCGATACGTGTAAATCACGGTGCCTGGCGGCGAAAAACCGGCAACGCCCTTGGCCGTTCCGGTGACGGTGATGCCCTGCGCCTGCAAGGCAGCGACAAACCCCTGTGCGCCTTCCAAATTGTAATTCGCCTGATTGGCGATGTCCCGCGTGTCATCGGTGTCGAGGTGATTGTACATGCACGCGCCGTAAACCTGGACGTTGCCGGAAATTTTCGTGATGCCCTGGTTCTTCAACTGCGTGGTGATAAAATCCAAGGGTTTGCGCGCATTACCCGCAAACACACTCGTGTTCCACGTAATGTCGTGCTTGACCAAAAGATTGATGTCACCGGTGACGACGCCGCCGCTAAAGGTGCCGTTGCGATAAACCGTCGACACAAAGAAATTGGTCACGCCCAGCAACGCAAAGGCGCCGCCCGACGTGATGTTCTTCATGTTCGACGCCGGCGCCTGTGTCAGCGTTGGCGTCTGCGAATAGTAGAGGACGTTGCCGGCCGAATTTTCGACGATGACAGACCACGTATTGCCGGCGAGGGCCGCCTGTCCGGTAATCGCATCGATTTGCGAAGTAATACTCTGTGCGGCAAAAACCGGCGTGAGCGTTGAGGTGAAGAAAAGGACCAGAATACACACGACTGCTCGAACAGCCGTGCGAGGGCTTTGCATTTTCATACGCGGATCAGACTGCGCATTTGGCGCCGCTTTTTTACGACTGAACAACCATTCGACGCACAAATGCGCCGAAAAGTTCCGAGTGACACTCTGGACTCACAGGTGGGTTACGGCGCGATACTGAACAACTTCGTCGCAACCGCCAATCGGGTAAAAGCTGAATCGGCTGTAACGCTGCAATTGACAGGTGAATAATCGACGCGCCGCCGCCGTCTTTTTGAGGTGAATGCCACACACACAATCTTATGCGAAATGCCGTGCTCTGATGCGTTTGCGTGTCTCGACTTTTCTCTGACCGTTCCTTAATATCCAATCCGAATCCCGCGCATGTTTTTGACACAAAACCGCATTACTTTGATTGCCGCCCTTTCGGCAGCAACGATGTTTTCTGCGCATGCGAAATCCGAAAGCGATTCAGGGGTTGAATTTTTCGAAAAGAAAATCCGGCCCGTTCTCGCCACCGAATGTTACAAATGCCACAGCGCAAAAAGCGAAAAACTGAAAGGGTCGCTTTATCTCGATTCGCGCGACGGCTGGCAGAAAGGCGGCGAATCCGGCCCGGCCATCGTTCCGAAACAACCGCAAAAAAGTCTGCTTCTCAAAGCAATCAGCTACACGGACGCCGATTTGCAAATGCCGCCCAAACACACATTGACGCCGCGGCAAATCAAGGATTTCGAAACGTGGATAAAAATGGGCGCACCCGATCCGCGTCGTTCCAATGTGACCGCAACAAGCGCTCCGCTTTCGACCAATTTGTGGTCGCTCAAGCCGATCACGAAACCAACTCCGCCAAAAACGAAGAACGTTGATTGGGCAAAATCGCCGATCGACGCCTTCGTCCTTGCCAAGCTCGAAGAAAAAAATCTGAAGCCGGTCGCGCCCGCCAGCAAACGCGTGCTCATTCGCCGTGCCACGTTCGACCTCATCGGTCTCCCGCCGACTCCCGAAGAAGTCGACGCCTTTCTTAAAGACAAATCGCCGCATGCGTTCGAACATGTCGTCGACCGATTGCTCGCCTCCCCGCATTACGGCGAACGTTGGGGCCGTCATTGGCTCGACCTCGTTCGTTACGCCGACACCTCCGGCTGCAATTCCGATTTTCCCGTGCCGACAGCCTATCGTTACCGCAATTACGTCATCGACAGCTTCAATGCGGACAAACAGTACGCGCGTTTCATCCGTGAACAAATTGCCGGCGATTTGCTTCCCGCAAAAAACGATCAGCAACGCAACGAACAAATTATCGCCACCGGTTACCTCGCCATCTCGCGCCGGTTCGGATCGCGCGCGCAGGAATTTCATCTCACCCTCGAAGACACCATCGACAACATGAGCAAGACGATCCTCGGCTTGAGTGTCGGATGCGCGCGTTGTCACGACCACAAATTTGATCCCATTCCCACGCGCGATTACTACGCGCTCTACGGAATTTTCAACAGCACACGCTACGCCTTCCCCGGCACGGAAGTGTACAAACATCCGAAAGACTTCGTCCCGCTCGCCGGCACCGGAGTCGATGCCGATGAGATCGCAAAATACGAAAGTGAAGTCGTCCAACTCGACGACGACCTCGACAAGTTGCTCGATGAAAAACGCGCGCTTCGCCGTTTTGACAAAGCCAAACATCTCGACGGCGAGAAAGCCGAGGAACCGACGCCCGAACAAAAACAAAAGCT
>JAICXV010000696.1 GCA_025934545.1 Verrucomicrobiia bacterium | reverse complement strand
TGCCGTCCGGCAAACCGCCGGAAACATCGACGCGCTGGCCTTCGTCGGTCGTTCGCCAGCGGCCGATGGCATCGAAGTTTTCCAACGCGAAACCGACCGGGTCCATGAGGTTGTGACAACTGGCGCAGGTGGCATTCGCACGATGTTCGGCGAGCCGTTCACGCACGGACAGAGTCGAAGAAATGGTGTTGTCCTTGAGCGCCGGAACATTTCCCGGCGGTGGCGGTGGCGGTGTGCCGAGAATGTTTTCCAAAATCCATTTGCCGCGAATGACGGGTGAAGTTCGTGTGGCGTAAGAAGTGACGGTGAGAATGCTGCCCTGGCGGAGAAGACCGCCGCAGTCGTGACCGGGGATCGCATCGTTGGCGTTGCCATTCAATCCGACTTTGCGGAATCGGCTCCCGTAAACGTTTGGAATTCCATAATGCTTCGCGAGTCGCTCGTTGAGGAAAGTGTAATCCGCTTTCAGCAGTTCCAGCACGTTGCGGTCGTCGCGCAGGATGCTTTCGAAAAAGAGTTCCGTTTCCTGACGAAAAGCCTGGCGAAGGTTGTCGTCAAAGTCGGGAAAGAGCCGCAGGTCCGGCGTGCAGGACTCGAGGTTGCGAAGGTAAAGCCATTGTTCGGCAAAATTGGTGACGAGGTTTTTCGCGCGTTTATCGGCAAGCATCCGGCGCGTTTGCTTTTCCAGCATGCGCGGCTTGTGTAATTCGCCACGGATCGCGACATCGAGCAATTCGTCGTCGGGAATGCTGCTCCACAAGAAAAACGAAAGGCGCGATGCCAGTTCCAGATCGCTGATGTGATAAGCTGTATTTGGCGCGATGCCGGCGGGATCTTCTTCGACACGGAACAAAAACTCCGGGCTCGTAAGAATCGCGCTCAGTGCCAATTCAATTCCTCCCTCAAAGCCTTCCTCTTGCGCCTGCCGGAAAAACTCCATGGGCCCTTTCAAATCATCTTTCGTGATGGGCCTCCGATAAGCACGGCGCATCAGGGTGGAGAGTATTTGTTCCGCGCAGCTTTCGTTTTCGCTAGGACTTGCGGGGTAACTCACAAAGATTTTTTTACGGCTTGGTGTGTCGTTGGAATCTTTGGCGTCGTAGGGCCCATTGATCGATACATGATAGATGGCCGGACCGAGACGCGGATGGCGGTGCATGTTGTAATGCGCGGCGTAAGGCTGACGTTTCGTTTCGAGCAACGACGAAGGGTTCTTCACAAACGTCACCCCGAGTTGATGGGGACCGGCCTCGACCGGAACACGCAATTTCAGATGCGCGTCGATCAACTCGTAATTTTTGTCGGCACGTGGTGCGACGGAAAATGAGCCCACTTGTTCGCGATCCAGCAGGACTTCGAGTTCGTGCGCTTCATGCAGACCTTCGACCATCTCATTTCGATCTCGAGCGAGCCGGATATGGATCTCGTATTCACCGGCGCGCGGAAACGTATATGGAATCAATGCGCCGCCGCGTGTGCCGAGGGGAAGTCCTTCCACATGCTCTTCCTGGGTCACATCCGCCGCGATGCGAAACGTGTAACCGTCAGGCGAACGGTTGGGGCGGCCGATGGCAAGACGACTGATTTTTTGCGCCGCCGAAATGTAACGGTCCAACAAAACGGGCGAGAGCACGCCAACCGATCCATTATCAAATCCATGTCCCGCATCATCCTTTGGCAACAACGCGGTCGCATCGATATCCAACGCAAGGAGGTCGCGGATCGCATTTTGATATTCCGTGCGATTGAGACGGCGAAATGTTTCCGTTCGTCCCGGATTTGGATTTTTTTTCGCCGCGCGATCCAGTGAAGCCGTCAACTGCGATACGACGGAATCGTAAGTCGGTTCGTCCGGGCGATTTTTTCCGAGAGGCGGCATTTGACGGGCGCGGAGTTTTCGAACCACGCGTTCCCATGCGTCTGGATTTTTGTTGATCTCGCTGAGCCGAATGTTTTCAAGGTTCAGCCCACCTTTCTTCGTCTCCGTATCATGGCAGCTAACACAATATCGGTCGACGATTGCTGGAACGTTTGAAGATCGCGCTGCGAAGGAACTCCCTGCGATCAAAATCCACACTGTGCAAAACCATTGAATTCGTCGAACGAGGCGAGTCTGACGTATGAGAAACCGATTTTGCACGACCGCCGAAAAGGATGCGGGTCGGAGCAAAACCGGACAAGAACGAAATCTGAAATGG
>JAICXV010000689.1 GCA_025934545.1 Verrucomicrobiia bacterium | reverse complement strand
GGCCGTGGCGAGGGCCGCGCGGGTCGTTGTGGACGATGGCCTGATTGTAGAAATCCAAAATATAGAGCGCGCCGTCGGGTCCGACGCGGGCGTGAATGGGACGGAACCAGAGGTCGGTGCTGGCGAGAAATTCGTTAGTGCGTTCTTTGCTCGCGATGAAGGTGACTCCATTTGCGCGCACGAAATCCTGATGGACGATGTTGACGGTCGGTTCGCAGACGAAATGGGTGTAGTTGTATTTTTCCGGCCACGCACCGCCGTTATAAATGCAACAACCCGCTGCGCCGGTGAATCCGCCGACGAAATCGATTTGTTCGTAGGCTTGTTGATCATAACTGCGCGCAGGAACGACGCGGTCGTGGTCTTCGATTTGTTTGTAGCTGGTGGTGTTGCCGACCTTGCCGCGCGCCAAATCGGTTTCCGGAATGACGACGTGATTGATGTGCGCGCCGTTAGCCTGGGTGAAAAACACTTCGCCATCGGGCGCGATGTCGACGCCCCAGGTATTTCCGTTTTTCGAGGCGACTTGTTCCATGGCGCTGCCGTCAGGACGAAAACGAATGACGCCCGACATGAGGTCGCCGAAATCTTTTTTGCCATCGGCTGAAGTGACGTGGCCACGACTGTAACCGAGCGTCGCGTAGATCCAGCCGTCCATACTCCAACGCATGTTGCTGACAACGGCGTGCCGGTCGAAGGTGCCGAAACCTTTGTAGAGAGGAATTTTTGTTTCGGCGCGACCATCGTGATTTGTGTCGCGCAGCCAGAAAATATCCGGCGCTTGCGCGACGATGACGCCGTCTTTGTAGAAGACAAAGCTGGTGATGAGTTCGAGGCCGTCGGCGAACACGGATTTTTTGTCCATGCGACCGTCGTGGTTGGAATCTTCGAGAATCGAAATGCGATCGCGAGCCGGACGATCTTCGAACGTTCCGTTGGCAAAGCGGCCGGCGGGATATTCTGGAGTTTCGGCAACCCAAAGGCGGCCTTGCGGGTCCCAATCCATGGAGATTGGTTTTTGAATCAGCGGTTCGGAGGCGACGAGGCTGACTTCGAAATCGGGATGAACAATGAAACTGGCCGCCGCTTTTTCCGGCGCGGTCGGTCCGCCTTCGGGATAACGCAACGAGGCGAGTTCTTCTTTGCTGACGAGCGAATCGATGTCGCGCTTTCCGGCCCAGGCAATCCCGCGCAGGAGAACGGCGCGGACGTGCGGGAGGTTGAAGGTTTTGTAATTGTGACCGAGCAAGGAGACGAAGGCGCGATGATTGTCGTGTTCGTAGGTCCACATTTGCGGAGCGATGTCGTAGATGGACGGGAATAGTTTGGCGCCATGTTTATTGCGGGCGTCGGGTTGATAAGTGGCGGCGAGGATGTGGGCTTCGGGAAGCATTTGCAGGTCCCAATACATTTCGTCATCGAGATCAAAGTTCGATGCGCCTCGCGTGACGGGATGATTGTGGTCTTGATAGTAGAACGAAATTTTGCCTTCGAAGAATTTCGATTTGGGATATTCCCAGGCGCCACCGGCGATGGTTTTGAACCACTGCGGATCGTCGCCGCCGACGGCATCGTGCATCACGACAAGGCCGCCGCCGCGTTTGAGGAATGCTTCGAGGTTGGTGCGGTCCTGGCCGTGGATGGTTGCGCCGAAGTGGCAATACGTAATGAGAACGTCGGTGGCTTCGAGTTGCGCGGCTGTTGGGAAATTCAACGAGCCATCGACCTTTGCGCCGCGCGATTCGAGCAACGGCTTCCAGTCTTTCAAAAATTGTGGCGCGTCGTGTTGGCCGGGGCCGTGGGTTTTCTCACCGGCACGAATGTAAATGCGCAGCGGTGAGTCGGCACGCGCGGTCATTGCCGCTAAAAAGCACAACAAGAAGACAAAGACACGCGTCATAGAGAGACCAGGTAAATCGAGTTGGGACATTAAACAAAACGCGTTTGCGCGGGAACACAAAACTCCACGGTTTGAACGGCTTTGGCGGGTTGTTTTGGGTGGTTTTACACGGCGGAATTCCTTGACGTTACGGGGTAATTTCCAGTATCAGCTATGTCGAACGTCTCTTTCTCCAAGCCGCGAAAAGTGTGGCGGGAAGGGCCAAACAAAAAAACCGGAGACAGCCATTCAAACCAACGCTCAACCTGCTGCCCAAATCTTAGCTGCGTTGCTCCGGACCGTCCTTTAGCTATGAAGTCCCACATTCGCTTGTCATTCCATTTTGTT
>JAICXV010000570.1 GCA_025934545.1 Verrucomicrobiia bacterium | reverse complement strand
GAAACGCCGGACAAGCCCGATGGAATATTGGTCTGGCCAAAATCGTCATTGCCCCAGACCAGTACTGTCCCGTCTTTTTTCAGCACCATGCTGAACAGATATCCGCCGGCGACAGCTTTAACGCTTGTCATCGCCGCGGGTGGCACCGTGAGATCGGCCGAAAGATTTGTTCCCCATGAAACAAGAGTGCCGTCGCTTTTCACCGCCAACCCCAGCGTGATGCCGGGTGAGGCCGAAACAATATTTGTTAAACCTGGCGGTAACTCCGTTTCCCCGAAATCATCGAAGCCCCATGCCGTCAACGAAACACCGGTATTCGTCGTGGAAAATGAATTGAACGAGAGATTTGTGAGGTTGCCGCCGTTGCCGGAAAAATTTCCGGCTAGATTGCCGGTGAGGTTCACGCCCGATTGATTGTTGGTAAGAGTGGCTGCAGGCAATTGGGAATAGGCCAGTGTTCCGACGACATTGCTGGCAGGGACGGAATTCGCCGTGAGCGCGACATTCGCAGTTGTTGCCACGGTCGCAGTCGCAGATTGATTAGCAGTGGCAGCGTGCAAGGCGTAGGGAATAGGCGCCAGTTTTTGTCGTGGCGTTAACGCGTTGAACGGCCCGAGAGTAGTGCGAACTTGTAGATCGAGCCAAACATCGGCGCCGCTATTGAACGGGATCGCGCCAAAATCCAACGGTAGCAGAAAAAGACCGTTGGTGACATTGACGACAGTCGAGACCGGATTGTTCGTCTGCAACTCCGTGCCGCCTGAAATGGAATCCCAAAGGGTCGGCTGAAACTCAGCGGTGCCGGTGTAGGGCGTCCCATTTTGATTGAGGCGTCCCTGGTAGATAAACGAAGTCGACTGCGCGTGCATAGGCATCGTAACCGTAAGGAGCAGCGCGGATACAAAGAGAATGAGAGAAAAAACGTTGAAAAACTTGGACAGCCGACCACTCACAAATTTCATCGAATACTTTCTAAGAGAAGGGATAACGACGCCAATTTAACCACAGTTTGAAAGTGGAGGTCAAGCCGTCTCCGCTTTTTTAGGTTATGCTGCAATACTTTGTAATCGCGCCGAAGCTGACGAAATACAGAAACTACATGCCAGGTAACGCAGATGTTGAAGATTCAGCATTCCTTGGACATAACTGCGAGAAAAAAGGCGGCAAGGGACTGCACGCACTTTAAGACGACAAGCGTTACTTTATATTTCGCGGTCAGTCTAACACAAACCGATGTTGGCGGCTTTTATGCCGTTACGCCTGTGGCTGGCTGTATTCAGCCAGGTCGCCAGTCCAATCGCCGAGTTTGATGTACTCGCGGATCTTGCGGCGTTCGTAACGGTTCTTCTTTGGTTTTACGGGGGTAGCGTCGACTTTTCGGAACGGGTGTTTGGTGTTGCGGATGGTCTCGGTAATCAAGTCCAACGTCTTAGTCATACTTGTTTTCCTTTCTGTTGCACAGTTCGGAGGACAAACGTGCTGTTGTCACTGATGTGACATTCGGCGGAACGCTGTTGTTCAATCGTTCTCACGCGCTTTCGCAAAACCCACTCGATGGCGTGTCAGGTCATCGTCCCTGAATGCCATTCATTATGCATTTTACTGCGCGTCAATTTCAAGCCAAATCTCTCGTAACTCGCGGAAACTTTCGCAAACTGCTCGCGCAAAATCCCGGCCAAAACTAAATTCCCGCCCGGCTTCAGCCACGACGTAATTCGTTTTGCCTCTGCGCAGAGCATATCATAAATGAGGTTCGCGCCTATCAGGTCGCATCGTGGAAAATGTCGTAATTTAAGTTCCGTCAAATCCCGATGCTCGAATTGAATCTTGTGCGCCACTCGATTCCGTTTCGCATTCGCCTTCGCGATCCGCACCGCGTCCGCATCATAATCAATTGCGAAAATCGGCGCATACCCCATCTTCGCCGCTGCAATCGCCAGAATCCCCGAACCGGTTCCGATATCGAGGAACGATCGTAGCCGCCGGGGTGACGAGGCGGATTTCGCTAATCTCACAATTTCGTTTAAACAATACGACGTCGTCGCATGCTGTCCCGTCCCAAAACTCAAACCCGGATCGAGCACAATCACCTTCTGCGATTTGCCAGGCCGCTTCTTACTCCAACTTGGTTTGATGAGAAGCGCGTCTCCAATTTCCATCGGCTGGAAATGTTTCTTCCACGATTCCTTCCAATTCGGGTCAAGCTTGCGAATCCGCAGCCGACCCGGCGGACATTTCAAATGAGTCGGACGGGCAGGGGAGTAAATCGTGACCGTGCGCGTTCCCGTCCGCGCATCAATATAAACAGAGGGAACCTGCTGAAATGTTTCTTCGAACCAGACGGCAACAATCTCCTCATCAGCCTCAGACACCACCGCAGAGACTTCCCACAGCCTTTTGGAAGTCTGTTGCGTATGCATCTGGAACTGCCGCCAAAATTTCGCGAAGCGTATGGAGTGCGCGCGGCTTGCCGCCGCTTTGTCACTTCAACGTCGAACTACCCCAACTTCTTCAACGTTTCCTTCACCGCATTAAAATTCGGCAAATCCTTCGGCGTCGGCGTCTGCTCCGCGTATTGAACAACACCTTTCTTATCGATCACGAAGGCCGCGCGCGCCGCCGTGTCGCCGACACCAGCAAGCATCGGAAACAGCACGTCATATTTCTTGGTGACTTCCTTATTGAGATCGCTCGCGAGCTTAATCGTAATTTTTTCCTGCTTCGCCCAGGCCGCCTGCGAAAATGGAGTATCGACACTGATGCCGACGACATCGGCGTTGAGGCCGGAATACTCGGCAAACGCGCCCGAAATACTGCACATCTCTTGCGTGCAAACACCGGTGAACGCCGCCGGGAAAAACAAAAGGACAGTGTTCTTCTTCCCAAAATTATCGCTCAGCTT
>JAICXV010000216.1 GCA_025934545.1 Verrucomicrobiia bacterium | reverse complement strand
TGAGCCAATCGGGGAGCAGAACACTCGGAGCGTGCAACAACGCCTTAAGAGGGTTAGAGGAAAGTCCCGTTTATGGACGAGCTTCCGCGTGAGCCGTGAGGGAATACCGCGCGGCTTGTGCAGTCGTCGAGCTGGGCAGGAGAAAATGCTGCGTGCGCAATTTTAACGCGGCTCCATTGACTGCCAGCGATGCTGCGTAGCCGATTGCAGGGGCCAACGGAGTGACGTGGATACCGCTCGGACAGGCCGGTCGCTCCTCAGCGATTCCCTCACCGGTGCATTTGGAAATCGCTTCCTGTTCCGTCCAACATTTGAAAAAAACCTGAAGACGATCGGCGGCATTCGCTGATTGGAATTGAGCGCGAGCACCGTCAGAAAAGAACCGTAAAACGATGTAGTCCATTTCCGGCATTTCGCAAACATGTTCGACGTCGACACCGACCTCGCAGGAGCGCGTGACGGCAACTAACGCCAGGTTGCCGGAGTGCGACATGTTAAAACGGAGGCCTTCGGCGTTCTCTGGGAGGTACGGCTTGCCAGCGTGTCCGTAGGCGAACTGCAAGTCCTGTGGTTCGACGCCGGCATAGGGCGCGAGAATATGACGAAGCAAACCGCGACCGGCGATGAAACGGTTTCGTTGCTCGATGAGCGGCGATTTTTCGCCGCGCAACTGTTCATCACGTGAAAGCACGGCGCGCATTTGCGCCAGTTGTTCGGACGTCAAACAAAGTGAAGCCGACCAGACATGCACCTCGTCGTCGCGAAGCGACGCCGCGGAAGGGCAGGGGGCCCATAACAGTTGAAGGTCATCACGCTGCATGCGCACGCAGTCCCCGTGGCGGAACCTCGCCGAGGCATTGGCCGAGCTTCTGCGCCAGAACTTCAACGCACGGCGATTCGAGGATTTTTTCGTGCGTGCCGGGAATGATTTTAACATCCGTGCCCTCGGTCGCGAACATGTTCCAAACGACCTCGGGATTCCAGCGGAATACCGCCTGCTGGCGCGTGCGGAAAAGAGTCAAGCGGCCGCGATAGGGACGCGGCGTGTAATGCATCAAAGCTTCGAAGTGGACCTGGGCGAAATGCCGATAGTCTTTCGGATACGCGGACATGTCGACGAGTTCGTCCAAAAGTTTCGACGACGCGGCTGTGCTCACTTCGGCGGCGCGTTTGCTGCGGGTCAGCCGCCGGTGCAATGCGAATGCTTTTCGGCGAAAGCGCTGAAACAGATCGGCGGGCGCACCGAGTAATTCATGGGCAAGGATCGGCAGTGAATGAAACAACTGCCATGCAAACGCGGCGCTGAACCGGCTGGGTTGCCCGGGAACGCCGTGCAAACCGGATTCGAGCAATGCGACCATGGCAACGTCCGCGCCTTCGTCTCGTAATTGGCGCGCAACTTCAAACGCGACGATGCCGCCAAAGCAATAGCCGCCGACGAGGTAAGGGCCAACGGGCCGCACGCTTTTCATCGCTTCGATGTAATGCGCGGCCATCAGTTCGATTCGATTGAACGGTTCGGCAGGCGCGGCGATGCCGTAGGACGGTTGGTCGGGTCCCAGAAACTGCGCGAGCGCGCGATAAGTGAACAGTCCACCACCGCCGCCACCGCCGAGGTTGTGCAACCAGAAAATCGGCGGCTTCGTTCCGGTCGCCTTGATTTCGACGATGCAGTTGGAGGGCGCGCGCCAGGTATTTTGGCGGATGACTTTGGCGAGTTCTTCGACAGTCGGCGCCTGGAACAAAAGCGGCAACGGAATTTTTTTGCCGAGCTTTTTCTCTATTTGCGCAAAGAGACGAACGGCCAGCAGCGAGTGACCGCCAATTTCAAAAAAGTTGTCACGGATGCCGACGCGCTTGGTCCCCAACACTTCCTGGAAGACTTGCTGCAAATCGCGCTCGAGATCGGTGTTTGCTTCGACCGCGCCATCGGCCCGCTCCAAATCCATCGGCACCGGCAACGCCGGACGGTTAATTTTGCCATTCGCATTTAACGGCATGGAGGGCAGGGCGACGAGTTGGCCGGGCACCATGTAGTCGGGCAAAGTCTGTTTGAGGAATCGTCGAATTTCTTCGACCGCAATCGCGCCATTTTTGCTGACGTAGTAACCGACGAGACGCTTGTCGCCCGGGGTCGGCTCACGGACGATGACTGCGGCTTCGCGTACCAGCGGATGGCGGCAGAGGATGTTTTCAATTTCACCAAGTTCGATGCGGAAACCGCGGACCTTCACCTGGAAATCGGTGCGGCCTAAAAACTCGACGGTGCCGTCCGGCAAATAACGGACGAGGTCACCGGTTTTATAGAGGCGGGCGCCGGGTTCGTTGCTGAACGCGTTGGCGACAAATTTTTGGGCGGTCAATTCCTGCGCGTTGACGTATCCGCGCGCCACGCCCGGTCCACCGATATAGAGTTCGCCGGCAACACCGACCGGCACGGGTTGCATGTTTTTGTCCAAAATGTAGAGCTGAGTGTTGGCAATGGGGCGGCCGATCGGGATGGATTTGCCATCGACTACTTCTTTGACTTCGTGCCAGGCGGCGAAGGTCGTGGTTTCGGTCGGGCCGTAGCCATTGAGCAATCGCTTCGGCGGGCCGTGTTGCAAAACTTCTTTGATCCATTTTGGTTCCAGGGCATCGCCGCCGACCATTAGATCGCGCATGGTCGCAAAGGCATCGGGCACTTGCGAGGCCATTTGGTTGAACAACGCCACGGTCAAAAACATCGTGGTGATTTCACGCTTGCGGAGTTCACGAGCAAAGTCGTGAGGGGACAGCGCAATTTCTTTTGGGATGTTGATGAGCTTTCCGCCATTGAGGAGCGCTCCCCAAATTTCAAAGGTCGCGGCGTCGAAGGCAACGTTCGATACGTGGCCCATGCGCAATGTTTCGTCGAAGCGCACGTAATCGGAATTAATGACCAGACGATTGATAGCTCGATGGGGGACGGCCACACCCTTCGGTTTTCCAGTTGAACCGGACGTGAACATGACATAGGCAGGATCGTCGCCATTTACTTTCGTGGAAAATGGACTCGTGCTTTCCTGGGCAATCGTCAACGCCTCCCGCTCCAACTCGATCACTTTGGCGTCCATTCCCAAACCGGCAAAGGCGCGGGCATCGCGAGTGCGGGTGAGAAGCACTGGCGTATCGAAATCGGCCAGCATCAGCCGCAACCGCTCCTGCGGCGTGGTCGGCTCCAGCGGCACGTAGGCTCCGCCGGCTTTTAAAATCGCCAAAGTGCCGACGATCATTTCGAGCGAGCGCTCCATGGCAATTGGCACGAAGACGCCGCGCGCGACGCCGCGTTTGTGCAGGAAACTGGCGAGTTGATTGGAACGATGATCGATCTCGCGATAAGTCAGTTCCGTTTCGCCAAAGATCACCGCCGTCGTGTCTGGCGTGCGGGCGACCTGTTCGAGGAATAATTCGTGAACACTCGCGTCGACGGGAAACGGCCGTTGCGTCGCGTTCCACTCAACCAAAATTTGCCGCCGTTCAGCGTCGGTGATGAGAGGCAGCGCGACAATTGTTTGTTCCGGTTGCGCGGCGATCGCGTTTAACAAAGTTTGGAAAGTGTGGAGCAGGCGTTCAATCGTCGCCGCATTATAAAGGTCGGCGTTGTATTCGACGGCGGCGCAGAATCCGGACGCGCTCTGTCTGACGACAAACGTCAAATCAAACTTGGCCGTCGTGCTCGGAAGATCAATCAGTTGTGCGACAGCTTCGCCGATTCGGAAGTTTTCCCAATCGGTGTTTTGCAGTGCGAACATGATTCGCACGAGGGCCGATTGCGTGGAACTGCGGTCGGGTTGGAGGACTTCGACGAGCCGTTCGAACGGCAAATCCTGATTGGCATAGGCGCCAAGAGCGGTTTCGCGAACGCGCCGCAAGACATCGGCGAAAGTCGGCTCTCCCGCAAAATTCGTGCGGATGACGAGGGTGTTGACGAAGAAACCGATCAGTCCTTCGGTCTCGGAACGAGTGCGTCCGGCGATGGGCGAGCCGATGACGATGTCGGTTTGTCCGGTGAGTTTGGCAAGCAACGTTTGAAACGCCGCGAGCATGAGGATGTAAGGCGTGACGCCTTCGCGTTTGCCCCAAGCGATGATGGTGTCGCATGCCGCTTGCGGTAATTCGGCGCGCGCATAACCACCACGCGATGACTGAGCAACGGGCCGGCGAAAATCGGCCGGCAACTCCGTCATTTCGATTTTGCCGCCGAGCTGAGTTTTCCAATAGGCCAATTGTTTTTCGAGCAACTCGCCTTGCAAATATGTTTTCTGCCACGTCGCAAAGTCAGGATACTGAATGGCTAGTGGGGGAAGATGCGCGTGCGAACCATTGAGATCGGCGCGGTAGATCGCATCCAATTCTTTCAGCAGCACGTTGACCGACCATTCGTCGGATGCGATGTGATGCATGACGAGCAAGAGCGCGTGATCTTCGGGTGCAACTTGCACGAGGGTCGCGCGGATCATCAGGTCGCGCGCGAGGTCGAACGGGCGATTACCACGTTCGAGCAATAACGCTTCGAGCTGTTTGTCCGTGGAAAAAACAACCTCCAGTTGCACGGCTTTTGGCGGGTCAACGACCTGGACCGGTTCGCCATTTTCCGCGACAAAGCGCGTGCGCAATGCTTCGTGACGCGCGACGACGTCGTCCAAACTCGCCTGCAAGGCCGCGACATCGATCTGACCTTTCAACCTCAGAGCGAGCGGAATGTTGTAAACCGAGGACGTCGTGTCGAGTTGTTGGATGAACCAAAGGCGTTGTTGCGAGAATGACAACGGCGCGGCTTTCGCCGTTGTCATTGGTCTCGCCTCAATTCGTGTCTCACCGCCGCCAACTTGTTTGGCTAAACCGGCAATGGTCGGCGCTTCAAAAATCACACGCAATGGCAGTTCCACAGAGAACGCTTTGCAAATGCGCGACATGATCTGCGTTGCCAGGAGCGAATGGCCGCCGAGTTCGAAAAAGTTTTCGGTAACGCCGATGCGCTCGCGTTTCATGACCTCGCACCAAATCTTGGCGAGCTTGTCCTCGATTTCATTTCGTGGCGCGACAAATTCGGCCGCTTGCGCTTGGGGTGCCGGTAATTTCGAGCGATCGATTTTTCCGTTAGCCGTCAGAGGCATTTCGGCAACTCGCACGAAATGGCTTGGGACCATGAACGGCGGCAATTTTTCGCCGACGAATTGCTGAAGGTCTTCAGTGCGAATGGCGTCGTCGGCGACGTAATAGGCGACGAGCGCTTTGCCGCCGGGCAAGTCGGCGCGCGCGAGCACGACTGCGGATAAGATTTGCGGGTGTTGAGCAAGGCGCGTTTCAATTTCGCCGAGTTCAAT
>JAICXV010000126.1 GCA_025934545.1 Verrucomicrobiia bacterium | reverse complement strand
TCACGGGAAGAATCTATGGTGCGCATGCAAATCGCCATCTGGGTGCTGAAGCCGGCATTGTCACCGTCACGCGACCAAAAAGATGCTGCGTCAAAGCTTGGCATTTCGGAAACTCGATTGCGGCATCATTTAAGTGACTTTTACGATCACTTTAAGATTAGGAATTCTTCGAACCCACTGCTGGAACCGGCGCTGTGAAACCGTTAGGCCGGCACTGGCACCGGTACACGTGACGCGTGGTGACATTCGCCCGGCGAGCGAAAACGCCCGCAAAACACAAGTGCGCCAGGGATTCAGCTTTGGACGCCTTGGCACTGCCTCTCAAAACAGAGGTTCGGCTTAACGAAACTTGCACGTTGGACGATGAAGAACGAAGTAACATTGCCTTGTGTGCTGCAGATCGGGTTTGCAGGGGCGCGTAATCTTTATGGGCCCAAATCCGTAACTGAACAGCAGCGCGCATGCTTTGACCTGCAGATCGAAGATTATCTCGTCGACGTTCTACGCACGTTCCCGTCAACCCTCAAAGCACCCGCAAATACATTTATTTGCGGCATTTCGCAAATTGCAGTCGGCGCAGACACATTGTTTACGAAGGCGTGCTCTCGTGCCCGGGTTTTGCAATGTATTTTTCTGCCACAACCTTTAGACGTCTACTTATCCGCAGAAGGCTCGCACGGTCCGGACTTCTCCCAACACGAGCGCGATGAAGCTGAAAAGCTATTGGCATCCAAGCATATAATTCATGAGCGAATCGTCAGTCGCGCCCGGACGCGCGCCGAAAGGTTCCAGGAATGTAATGCCGAGATTTTGCGAGCGAGCGATGCGGTGATTTGCCTTGTCTACGACAATACTGACGGAAAGGCAGGTGGAACAGGCGAGTTGCTCGCATCTGCAAAAAAGCGAGGCCGACCGACGCTCGAAATACGGGTTGCGATTACACCCGACCAGCAGTTGAAGATATGGTCGGTGCGCCACGATGGCGCATTTCTCGGAGGCACGTTGCCGAAATCGATATCGGCGCTTACTGTTTCGCGCGACTCGGACTCGCTTCCAACGGTCGCGCAGTTTTGTAGCGCCGTTAAAGACCCCTCCAGCAAAAACGCCAAACGCTTCAGCAACCTGTTTTCAATCGCCGCCGTCATTATCATCAGCACTCACATCATCGCTACATTGTGTGCGACCATCGCATCGATTGCCGACGTGGCGTCAAAAGAGCGGGTGCATTTTGCCGGAGATGAGTTGCTGGTCTCGCGGATGTTGATGGCCGAATGTGCGCTTCTCATCGTCGGCTTCGCGACCCATTTGTGGATCCACAAGTCTCCTATAAAAGAAAAATGGGCATTGTCCCGACTGCTGGCGGAGATCAATCGATCTGTGCGCAGCCTGGGCGATCTGCATATTCAACTCAGTTACTTGTTTAGTTTGCGCTTATCCGCGGAACTGCGGCCGCTGCTGAAGACGTTAAATATTCTGCACCTGGAATCTACTCGTTCCTGCGCACTGGATAACTGGTCACAACTGCGAGATGAATACGTCCACAACCGGCTCGAACATCCGGACCCCCGGAAAGGACAAATCAAATATTACACCAACCGCTGCGAAGCAGAATCAAAGCGGTTACATTTCGCCGACTCGGCATTTTTGTTTTTTTCGATGCTCGCGATTGTCGCAACGATTGCGAAGGTATGTGTCCTTTTGCACGTGATCAAATTTGATCCGTCTGCCTCGGCGATTTGGGCGACCGTTCTTGAAGGCGCCGCAATTCTGTTGCCTACGCTTGCCGTCGGCGCGGTTTCCTGGGCTGCAGCAAAGGAATACAACGCCCGTGTTCGTTCCTTCCATGCCGTGCTCACCTTCCTGACATCACAAACAGAGTCGTTAAAGAACGCAACGTCGCTCTCGGAGTTTCAACGGTTGGTTGATGAAACCGAATCGATGCTCCTGGGCGAAACGGTCGAGTGGTATTCAAGAACGCAGGTCCTTGAAGCGCCTTTGCGCATGAAAGTCTAGCAATGTGAAGATTTTTATCTCCGCGGTTACTAAAGAATTTGGAGGCTGTCGCAACGCAATCGCGAACGCGCTCAAAAAAATCCATCACGACCCTGTTGTTCAACCGGATTTTGTCCAGCACCCCCAATTTTCGACATTGGAAAAACTTTCAGAGCTGGTCCGCGACTGCGATTGCCTCGTGGCCATTGTCGGAGATATGTATGGTGCCGGGCCAGACCGCGACGTCAATCGCAACGTTCCTCAACGCTCCTACACACAATGGGAGTATTACTTCAGCGCCGCTGAAGGTATCAACGGCAAAAAATTAGTTTTTAACTCGATGCGGCGATTGCCGCGACTGGTTTACTTTGCCTCCGACCAATTTCTCAACGCCGCCAACCTCAGCAACCCGGAATTATGCAAACTGCGATCGAAGGAGTGTGAGAACGGCAACTACGTAGAACAGCAACGCTTCAAACAAGAACTCAAAAGGCGAAAAGATCGCGACGAGTTCGATTCTGTCGATCAATTGGTCACCAAAGTAGTAATCGATGTGGTGCGAATCGCCAGGGTCCGTCTGTTGCTCAAAGTCACCGTCCTTGCTTTTTTGTTAAGCGCCGTTGCTTTATTCGCCTGGCTTCGTCCCCTGCCCGTGTATACTCCACCTCCTCCACCTGCCTTTTCTGAACTGCCGGGCGGAGATATTTTAAAGTTAATTTACACTTCAAAAATGCCGATTGATGCCGGCAAGCCAGTGCCCGAACTACAATGCGACATATTCGTAGCAGAAGAAACACTTCAGGCCTTAAATACTGCGCGCAACGCCGACACCCTTCTCACGCGCAGCGACAGTTTTTTCATCGGCGTGAATTCGCTATCGGCAGGGTATCTTTATATCTTTACGATCGGTTCCAGCGGCAGCGTCGAAACCTTTCTGACGACGACCCCAACTTCAAATTCCGCAGTCACAAGTCCGATTCAGGCAAACAAGACCGTTATTCTTCCCAACAGCAACACAGAATCAAACTCGGCCCTCTACCTCGATAATACCGCTGGTTTCGAACACTACTACTTCGTCTTTTGCCAATCGCAATGGAGTGAGCTCGAACATCTGCTCGAATCTTCCCAAACAAACAAATGGCCGGCGGGCAAGTCAATTCCACCCTTTCAGTTTTTTGATCGTGGCTCCAGGCGAACATCACCAATGAAACCCGCATCCATTCGCGTCTCTTTCGGCGACAAATCCGCCACTCGCGAGATCGAAAGCCAGCCCATCCGCGCCACCAATGGTTTTCTTGTGATCGAACGATGGTTTAAGCACGAAACCCGCTGAACTGCCTTTGGCATTGTGGCGGGTACTACTCGAACCGCACGAAATAAAACTCACCGCCGCCGTCCCCGAGCAAGTGTCCACGTTGCGGCATTTCCGCTTCCGGATGTTGCTGCCGCCAGGTTTGCGTCATGTGTGCATAAAGGTCGGTGACACTTACCACCGACCCGACCTTAACCGATTGCAGATCCGAAAGCATTTGGCACGCGAATGGAGAATGCTTTTCGCAAGCTCCCGTCCCTCGGTCCGACACCGCTTCCAGTAGTCCCGAGGTCAAAACCTGTCGTGCCGGCTGTTTCGTGGCCACGATTTGTTGCGATTCTTCCACAGCCTGCTCCTTCGTTGGGACTGTGGAAAACGCGCGCTTTCCTGTGTCTCGCGTCAGGAACTCTCCGGAAAAACATGAATCGCTCACGAGCAAAACCCGCCGCGATCGAAAACGACGAATAAAATCCGTGATTTCAGAATGCGCTAATTGCCGGCCATCGGCGCATACCCAATATCCGAACTTTCCCCCCTCAAGTGAACCGTGCCCCGCATAATAGAACAAAATATTATCGTCAACGCCGCACGCTGTATCGACTTTCAAAAGCTCGTTTCGTATCCGGTCAAGAGTCGCTTCTCCATCCAATAGGACCGTCACAGACCGGAACCCATAACTCTTTTCAAGCAAAGCCTTCAGTTCCAAAACGTCATCCTTTGGCGTCTTCAAATTTGGCAAATTCGTACCGGCCGAACTATAATCACTGATCCCCACCAGAACCGCGCGCCACCCTTCGCTGTTCTTAATACTGGCCACCTGGGCCGTCGGCAGCTCGGCAACGAGGTCTAACGGTCGCGCCACGATGGGCGGCCGCATGGGGGCGGGTTGAACAGCTTCGTGAGCATCTTCCTTGTCATCGTCCGTGAAATTAAATTCCACCTTCTCTTTGGGCTGGCCGACGGTCTCTACTTTTTCACGATAATGAAACGGCTGCGCTTTGATTTCGAAACCTGCCGCAACGGGAACCTTAATTGACAATGATTTCCCGACTCCGAGATACTCCCAGTTCGTCGTGCCCTGATTTAGATCTCTGAACAAGAACCGGGTGAATTCGATATTGGACCGGAGTTCCAAGCCGCCGGTTTCAGTGAAATTGCTAAACTCCAATTCCCCGGTCGGATCGAGCACGGGCAAAATCTGTGGCGCACATTTCTCTGGCTGCGCCTCGATTTCAAAATTTCCAGTATGGGCGACCGCATATTCGATTTCGCTTCCGCTTTCCTTGATCGGCTGCCAACGCGCATTGGGCGTGTCGGCCTTGCGGATTCGGTAGTGCGTGTTAGGACGATCGGATCGAATTGTCAGCACTTTGTCCTCGATCAGAAAATAGAATTGAAATTGTTTATTCGGCGATTGAACAGTGTAGACTTTTTCCCGATACCCCGGCGGTTTTGCCGATACCTCCACCGGTTTATCCTCAGGCATCGGCACGTTGGTGATGAATTTGCCGGTCCCAACTGTGTGAAAGTTTGTTTCGCCCTGAAATTTTACACGGAAGACTGTGTTCTCTTTGTCAGAAATCAAAACAACATTTAGAGTTTGTTTCTTCGACTTGAGCAATCCTTGAAATGGTGATCCGTCGAACGGCCCCGCCTGGACGCTGCAAACGAGATGTAACGTCGCTAACGCTACAAAAAACAGCGCTGACGAGGCGGCACACTTCATCTTGGGCCGCCGGGTTGAAGTACGGCAGTTGACATTCATATTTAAAACACCCGGCGGTCAGCAAGTGGATGCTGAACGCCGGGCGCTGAATCTGTCGCTGAAAGAGCCGATGAACTAAAGGTGTGGCTATTGTCCAAGTGGTTTTTCGCCCACATCCATCTTCGCTGCCGTTCCATCGATCCTGTAATTGATGGTGTTAAACATCAAAAAAGTGCTAAACGTCGTATCTTCCTTGTAATCGATAAGCAAGTTAGCCCCGTTCGCTTTGGCAAGAGCTTGGTTATAGACTTCTTCGGTGTCATTGAACTCCCAGGTTGGCGCCACAAAAAACGCCGTCTTCGATTTTTCCGCGGCAACTGGACCCAAAGTCTTCACGTTGCTGTTTGGATAAACGAATGCCGAGTGGGGGACCACGTGGCCCATTTTAACTGAGCAACCGCTCAGCGCTGAAATTGCAATGATGCCAAACACTGTGGTGATTTTTGAGATTTGTTTCATAGTTTCCTCCGTTATTGTTTTAAAACTTGCGTTCCTACATCCATCGAACATGCCGTGCCCTGCAACTGCAGTTTACTCCATGTAAATGGGAAGAAAGAATATGCCTTGTATATCTTTGTGTAGTTTACGATCAGATTTGCTCCCGGTTGAGCTTTAATGGCCGCGGCATATACTGTTTGGTCCGAGTCGCTGGTAATCATGTCCGGTGGCTTAAAAAAGCCCGATGGCCCCGGCACCTCCACTTTCACTGGCCCAATCGGCTTCACGTTGCTGTTCGGGAAGTCGAAGTAGGTCTGTGGACTATGATCGATATATTGTGAGGATTGACAACCGGTGAAGGCTAAGACTGCACCTAAGCCCACACACAACGAAGTAATGACATGCATTTTCATACGTAGTTTTTCCTGGTAACGGGCTAATGGATACACCGATGTACAATACTGTCAACAGAATTTCACTATTTTTTATTTGACGCAAAGCCATGCGCGACACAGGCGAACGCGCAATTGTCAAACAAATTGAAACATTTCACTTGCGGCTTGTCGACACACTCGATAATCATTCGCTAAACGATAATCACGCACCGTGAATTTGGCGCAATTGCGCTGCATAACGATGTCATAACTATCGCCAAGGAAACGAAACTGCCGTCACCGATAAAATTCTATGCGCCTAAAATTCATTCTTTGTTTAGCAGCCGCCGCTATGTTGCTCCAGGGATGCGTCGTGTTGTTAGCCGGGGCCGCCGTGGGAGCCGGTGCTGTTGTCTACACCCGTGGCGAATTGAAAGATGTAGAATCCGCCTCACTCGAGAGTGTTCATCGTGCCACTCTGTCGATGCTCAAAGACCTGGCGCTGATGCCGCAAAGCGATATCCAGGACGGCTTGGGCGCAAAAATTGAAGCCAGGGCGGTCGGCGGCAAAACCGTAACAATTAAGCTTAAGAACCAGGGAGCAAAACTGACCGAGATTTCAATACGAGTGGGGATGTTTGGCGATGAAACATCGTCTCGGCAGATGCTCGCGAAAATCCAGGCAAAACTTTAGATGACCCACTGACATCAAACGCAGCGAACGTGACTGATCTTTACTTTTCCACAGTTTGATCCCGTCCGTCAGGGTCAACTGACCTCTTGCGGACGGACTGAAGCAATCAATGCGTTGGTGACATTGCTGGCGGTCACATGCAAACAGTTGCCGCAAGTGGTCGTGCCGTCCACAGTGAACGTCATGAGTCCCAAAGCGGAGTTGCTGATTGTGACTGTGCCCCCCGGTTACGGGAATTGG
>JAICXV010000062.1 GCA_025934545.1 Verrucomicrobiia bacterium | reverse complement strand
GTTGCTCAACGCCTCGGGCAGCATTGGAATGACGCGGTCGACCAGATAGGTCGAGTTGCCGCGCTTGCTCGCTTCTTCGTCCAACGCCGTGCCAGGTTTGACGTAATGCGATACGTCGGCAATGTGGACCCACAATTTCCAACGCCCTTCGCCGGCGCGCTGCAAACAGATCGCATCGTCGAAATCTTTGGCGTCATCGGGATCAATCGTAACGACCATGTCACGACGGCAATCAATTCGGCCCTGCACTTCGGCCTGGGTCGGTTCGCCAAGTGGCCGCGATTTGGCAATGGCATTTGCCTCCTGCAAAACGTTCTTCGGAAAATGCAGCGGCATATTGTAATGCCGAAGCACCGACAGCATATCGACACCCTCTTCATCCGGTTTGCCGAGAACTTCAATGATTTCGCCTTCGGGATTAACGTGGCGCGATTGCCATTCGCGCAATTCGACGACGACTTTATCTCCAATCTGCGGCTCGCGCCCGACATCGCGCGCGGCCGGAACATAAACATCGTGCGGAATGCGCGGGTCGTCGGGAATGACATACAAAAATTGGGGCGTGCGTTGCAAGGTGCCGACGAGCTGCACTCGTTTGCGTTC
Organism: Verrucomicrobiia bacterium; assembly: GCA_025934545.1. Lineage (GTDB taxonomy): Bacteria > Verrucomicrobiota > Verrucomicrobiia > Limisphaerales > Palsa-1400 > JAICXV01. Next base: position 7,910 of record JAICXV010000062.1, on the reverse strand, counting down.
CAGGATGCGCACAACGGCGCCGCGCACTTCGCTTTGCCGTTCGTGCGGTCCGCGTCGCGCGGCTTGTGCCCTGACTTCGCGCCGAACGAGCACGCGATCGCCGTGCAAGGCCGTGCCCGTCTGGCTTTCCGGCACGACAATTTCCTTCACGCCTTCCTGTTCCGGACGCAAAAACCCTTTACCTTGTCGATTGATGCTGATGGTTCCGGGAACGAGGTCGGCCTCGCGTGAGATAATAAATCGATCTCCCTTGGTCCGGACGATTTGGCCGCTGCGTTCGAGCCGTTTGAGTGTTTCTTCGAGGGCATCAAATTCATTGCGGCGCAAACCCACGAGACCAAGAAGCTGATGCGCGTTTGACGGACGATAATCTTTTCGTCCGAGCAATTTTAAAATTTTTTGTTCCATATTTTTGGTCAACAGTTCCAGTTGAAGCCGCAACTACATACCATCAAAACTTCCGCAGCAGCCACATGATCACTGTCAACAGGATGCTCAACAGCAGGCACGTAACGAGAGGAAAATGAAAGCTGAAATTATCTCGTGAATAGTTGATGTCACCGGGTAATCGCCCGAGCCAGCCGCGTCCAACGCCGCTCCACATTAAAACGCCAACAATGGCGATAACGACGCCAATGACCACGAGCACTTTTCCCATTTCAGGCATAGCGCACGCTATTCCACTGCCTCGATTTTTTCAAAGCTCTCTTCGATGAACGTCGTGTTTTGGATGCGCGCGAGTTTCGCATACAGCCCACCCTGCTCCACCAATTGCTCGTGCGTTCCGCGTTCGACAATTTCGCCATGGCGCAGGACAAGGATCTGGTCGGCAGCGCGAATTGTGCTCAACCGATGTGCGATGACAAAGCTCGTGCGGTTGGCCATTAACCGTTCCAACGCTTCCTGGATCAGGCGTTCCGTCGCCGTATCCACGCTTGCCGTCGCTTCGTCCAAAATCAGAATCGGCGCATTTTTCAACAACGCGCGCGCCACGCTGACGCGTTGTTTTTCGCCGACGCTCAATTTCACTCCACGCTCGCCCACTCGCGAATCGTATCCATGAGGCAATTTCGAAATAAAGTCATGACAATTGGCAGCACGCGATGCAGCGAACAATTCGTCTTCGGTCGCGTCCAGTTTTCCATACAAAATGTTTTCGCGGACTGTGCCGTTAAATAGACACGGCTCCTGGCTCACCACGCTGATTTGTGAACGCAACGTCTCGAGGGAAAGTTGCGCCACATCGTGCCCGTCGATGGTAATCTTTCCTTTTGTCGCTTCGTAAAATGCCGGCAGTAAATTTACCAGTGTCGATTTACCCGCGCCGGTCGGACCGACCAGGGCGACCATTTCACCGGGGCGCGCATGCAGCGTGATGTCTTTCAACGCCGAGCGGTCGTTGCCATAACTGAAGTAGACATGTTCGTAGCGAACATCGCCGCGCACGTTTGTTAACTCGATATTGGCGCGGTCGACCAATTCGCTCGTCTCGCGTTCCTCGGTCGTGTCGAGAATGTCAAAGACTCGCTCTCCACCAGCGCGTGCGGCCTGCAACATTTGGTTGAGCCCGTGCAATCGAGCAACGGGATCGTAAAACAATCCGAGATAAATCACGAACCCGACGAGTTCGCCGATCTTCATCGTCCCATCAATCACCATCCTTCCACCAATCCACAACACCAATGCCGTGCCGAGCGCCGCCGCAAAACTCATCGCCGGCGAATACATCGCCCACACGCGCATCACCCCAAGCGTGCCTTTGCGCAAATCATCCGCGCGTTTGGCAAACCGCTCGTCCTCGTGCTCCTGCCGGCCAAATGCTTTGATCTGCCGAATGCCCTGCAAACTATCCATCAGGAATGCGTTCATTGCGCTCGCAGCGATTCGTTGCGCACGATATCTGCGATGCGCCGTCAGCGTATACCAAAGCGCGCCGCCCGACAGGATGGGAATCGGCACCAGCGCGACCGCTGCCAACACGGGATTCGTCAAAAACAAAATCGTCCCAATCACCAGCAAACTCAGCACTGCCACGGTCCCCTGCTCCGTTCCGTCGATCAATACGCGTTCGACTGAATTAACGTCCTCCACCACCCGTGTCATCAAATCGCCAGACGCACGTTGGTCAAAATATCCAATGGGCAACCGTTGCAACCGCGCATAGACCTGCCGGCGCATATCGTAGACCACGTTTTGCTCGAACACATTGTTCACCCAAAGTCGCAAGCTATTGAACGCATCGCGCAACAAAAACGCCGCGAGCAAACCGAGCACGGCCCATCTCAGCGCATCGACCCGTTTTGCGCCAATCACTTCGTCGATGACGAATTGCGTCAGCTTCGGATAGGCAATCGCGCACGCCAGCGATAACAACGCACAACCGATGTTCGCCGCTGCCATCCGTTTATAAGGACGTAAAAAAACCGCGACGCGCCGGATCACTTCCATCGTCGAGCGCTTTTTGGCAACGAACGTTGGGTCATCTTCACTTTGAGTATTTCGGACCGGATGCATGTTGAGTCAGCGAGCTTACGATGCTTTGAAAATTTGAAACATTCAATTCGTGGCGGGCGTAGCAAAAAACGCCATTGCTAAACCACATTTCGTAAGTAATACTTCCCCCTACACTAAGGACTGTAAGTTCCCTTGCCTCTGAGCCCGTGCGTGGCGGACCGCAGCCTATTGCATAAATGAGTAAGATTTCGTCGCAACCGCCTGTCAGCAAAGAAACTCCGCCCAAGCCGAAGGAACAGCGCCGAGCCATGAACGACCGCGAGTCAGACGGCATTCGCATCCACATTTCGCGACGCGCTTATCTGGTTATTTACACGCTCGTTCTCGCGCCGGTGCTGGTTGGTTTAGGGCTGTTTCTTGGCGAACATAAATTCGGCAGTCATGTTGCCACAAGCTCGACTGGGTTGGCTCCGGGGCTGCAACCTGCCCTGCCCGCCGTCCGCACTTATCTGAATCCCGGTCCATGGGGTACCGTTGAATTCGTTCCGTTCGAACTTTCCATCCCCGAAGAATTTCTTTCCGTGCGCATGGATGAAAAAAGTGATCGCCGCTGGTTCTTCAAAGGCTACACGACCGACGCACTGAAGAATTTCTTCCAACAACAACCGCTCACCGACGCCCAACGCCAGCAACTCCTCCAAGCCAAATGGGAAACGTCCAACGACGGCATCCGCGTGACCCCGCCGATGGAAGTTATTCTTTCTCTTTCACCCGAAGCGCGCCATTCCATCTATAACACACTGGCGCAATTCGCCGAGAACCCGTGGCAACGCGAAGACGCCTACGCCATCGCCGTCCGTGAATTCGATCACTTTTTCGATAAAATTGATGTCTCACCCGAAACCGTCGCGCTCGTAAAAAAACTCTGCTACCAACGCGGTCGCGTCATGCTCCTGTCTGATCTGCCGGCGATCCTTGAAAAAATTTCTTCACCGACGGAAAAACTAAATCTGGAAAAAGCCTTGTCACGTCGGTGGACGATGCTCCTGAAACTCCACGTCGCGCCGACCGCCGACGTCGATCGTCTTCTGAACTACTGGGCGCGCGCCGGTCAGGGCAAAGACCTTCGTCCATTATTGCAGGCCATGACAAAATTGCCCAACGGCGCCGTCGTCGATGTCACCCATTTGCTGCCGCCGATGCCAACCGAGCGCATTTACACCTATCCTTTCCCGTCGTACACACAGCCGGAAAACTGTCATTGGACATCGTTCAATTTCTTTCGCGATCCGCCTGAAGGGAATTACAGCGACAACGCCTCGCTTCACAAAAAACTCGATGCCGATTACTACCCGGTCTTCTCGGACCCGCGCTATGGCGATCTCGTTTTCCTGACCAAACCGAATGGCGAAATCATCCATTCGGCTGTCTACATTGCCGACAACATCGTCTACACGAAAAATGGCGGCCACTTTTCCGCACCGTGGTTATTGATGGAGATTTCTCGCTTGCTCGATTGCTACGCGACCTTCGTCGGCCCCGACGAACAACTAAAAATCCTCTACTACCGGAATAAGTATTATTGATTCGTCGACGCGAGAGAACGCGTGTCTGACTTCCGGAATTTAAATTCGACCCGAGGAGTTAAGCCAAAACGGACGACCGGTTGGACATGGCGGCGTTGACCGCGCGTTGCAGTTCCACTTCACGCACGAAATGATGCAACGCGAGCAAGCGTTCGACGGAAACCCGCAACCGCAAACGTCGCGCCAAAAAACCTGAGCACGGCCTGACTTCATCTCGATATTCCTGGATTGCGTCCATTAATTCATCCTTATTGCGCGTATCGGCGACGAGGTCCATAAACGCCTCCGCGGCCAATAAGGGCGGTCCTCCGGCGAACTGAAGTGGTTTCCAAAGCGCGCGCGCGTGGGGATAAAGGCATCGATTCAAGGCTTCTTTGGAAAAGTCCTCTGATGTGCACCCGAAGCACCCGGCAAAAGCATCTTTAAACGGCTGACCCATTTCCCCTAAGGGCTACGCTTTTTGCGCGAAAGTGTCAATAGTTTCGCGACAGAACCGCACCCCCATCCCAAGACATCGCGCTTAAAAAATATTGCAACGACCGTTACCCCAAACCATTTTGAACTAAAAGGCTCTTAGGTCACCATGTCGCTCGAACTCAAATCTCCAGTCCCCCAATCCGCCCAACACATTCTCAACAACGACGCATTGAATTTCATCGAGAACCTCGCGCGCGAATTCAATCCGCGTCGCAAAGAACTTCTCGCGACTCGCGTCGAACGCCAAAAGCAACTCGACGCCGGTGTGTTGCCCGATTTCCTGTCGTCGACGAAAAGCGTTCGCGATGGTCAATGGAAAGTCGCTTCGATCCCAAAAGATTTGCAGGATCGCCGCACCGAAATCACCGGGCCGCTCGACCGCAAAATGATCATTAACGCGCTCAACTCCGGCGCGAAAGTGTTCATGGCCGATTGCGAAGATGCGACCGCGCCCACATGGGAAAACGAAGTGCAGGGCCAGGCCAATCTTTACGATGCCGTCCGCCGCAAAATTGACTTCACCAGCCCCGAAGGAAAAAAATATGCGCTCAATCCGACGACGGCGACCTTGATGGTCCGACCGCGCGGTTGGCATCTGCCCGAAAAGCACGTGCTCTTTAACGGCGAGCCGATCTCGGGCAGTTTGTTCGATTTTGGCCTCTACTTTTTCCACAATGCGAAACATTTGCTCGAGAACGGTTCCGGCCCCTATTTCTATCTGCCGAAGTTGGAGAGCCATCTCGAAGCGCGTCTTTGGAACGACGTCTTTAACTTCGCGCAGGACGAATTGAAAATCGCGCGCGGCAGCATTCGCGCAACCGTTTTGATCGAGACGATCGTGGCCGCATTTGAAACGGAAGAAATTCTTTACGAATTGCGCGACCACTCCGCCGGCCTGAATTGCGGGCGGTGGGATTACATCTTCAGCTTCATCAAAAAACTGCGCGCGCATCCGAAATTCATTCTGCCGGACCGTGCGCAAGTCACGATGACCGTGCCATTCATGCGCGCCTATTGCCTGCAAGTCATTCGCAATTGCCATCGGCGCGGCGCACACGCCATGGGCGGCATGGCTGCGCAAATTCCGGTGAAGAACAATCCGCAGGCAAACGAAGAGGCTCTCGCCAAAGTTCTCGCCGATAAAGAACGCGAAGCCACGGACGGCCATGACGGCACCTGGGTCGCTCATCCGGGACTCGTCCCCGTGGCGTTGAAAGCATTCGACAAACACATGCCGCAGGCAAACCAGATCAGTAAATTGCGCGAAGACGTCAACGTCACCGCCGCGGACCTGCTCGCCGTTCCAAAAGGCACGGTGACCGAAGACGGCGTTCGGTCCAACTTGCGCGTCGGCATCCAATATTTAGAAGCATGGCTAGGCGGCAACGGTTGTGTGCCTCTATATAATCTGATGGAAGATGCCGCCACCGCCGAAATTTCTCGTTCGCAAATCTGGCAATGGTTGCGCTACAACGCGACCTTGGCCGACGGTCGCAAGATGGACAGCGCGCTTTACGATCAATTCCTCAATGAAGAGTTGCTCCGTATCGAAAAAGAAATTGGCGCCGACCGCTTCAAGAACGGCCATTTCGATGAAGCGACGAAGATTTTCACGAAGCTGTCCAAGAGCCAGCAACTGGAAGACTTTTTGACGCTGCCCGCCTACGAGCGTATTGATTAGAGAAACGTTGCGCGAGCCACAACAGGCGGCTACAAATTGATTATGCAGAAAACGATCGACGTGAAGGTAACGAAGAGTCAGGCGGCGCAAATTGATGCGCTGTTGGGCAAATATTCCGAATCGCTCAAGCAGATTTTCAAGCAGATGAAAAAAGACCAGGCCGAAATCGAAAAGATCGGCGCACGCACACGCGCGCGGTTGGCCCGATTGAAAGCAGCATAATATGTGGCTGCTGGATTACGTTGTCGATTTGCTAAAGCTCGCCGAGGCTACCCGAGAAAACAAAGAAGAAATTAAAACCCTTCGGCGGGATCTCGAAGAACTCACAATCAAGGTCGAATTGGTGGCCAACGACCAGCGGCATCAAGTCGAAAAACTCGCACTCCGCGTCGAAAACGAACTGTTGCGGTTTGAAAAAAGGCTGCCGCCTTCAAGGTCGGGAAAGTAATCGCATCGACTGCGACTCGCCATTCGTGTTCCACTGGCTTATTTTAGTTGTAAAACGCGTACCACACGATGGACAAACCGATCATGACACCGGCTCCGGGCGAGCGCATGCTGCGATTCGTCGGCGACCGCGTCCGGTTCAGTTTGCGGATGCCGCACGGTTTTCCACAGAATGGTCGCGCGCTCCTGCGCACCAATCTTGGTAAAGCCGACCGCACCCGCCAGGAAATCATCGACACGCACGCGGGCAAAAACCCAATGTCCGTCGCGTTCTGGCGCGACATTTCTCTGCAACCGCAGCCCAATGGCGAATGGGCCATTGAATTGCCGCTGACCGATGTCGGCTTTTATCGTGCCAAAGCGTATCTCGTCGATAACCGCGGCATGCAGATCTGGCCCGACGGTCCCGACGCCGGCATTTCCGTTCATCCGGATATTTATCGGACGAACAACACCATTTACTGCGCGTTCGTCCGCATGTTTGGCGAAACTAAGTCCGCGCGCAAAACGATCGACGAAGCGCGCGATAAAGAATTACAAAAACTCGACGCGCAAGGTTACACGGTCATCCCGCCGTCGGGAAAGTTGCGCGATGTCATTCGCCAACTTCCGCACATCATCGACAAACTCGGCTGCCGCATTTTGCATCTGCTCCCGATCAATCCGACACCGACCGTCTTCGCACGGATGGGCCGCTTCGGCAGTCCCTACGCTTGTCTGGATCTGACGTCCGTTGATCCGGAGCTGGTCGAATTCGACGAACGCACCACCGGCATCGAACAATTTTGCGAACTGACAACCGCAGCGCATCGCCGCGGCGCGCGCGTCATTTTGGATTTCGTTATCAACCACACTGGATGGGGTTCGACGATTTACGAAAACCATCCTGAATGGTTCTTGCGCGAACCCGACGGCCGCTTCGCCAGCCCGGGCGCATGGGGCGTTAAGTGGGGTGACCTCGTCGAGTTGGACCCGAACCACGTCGAACTTTGGGACGTCCTCGCCGAAGCTTTTCTGACGTGGTGCCGGCGCGGTGCCGACGGATTTCGCTGTGACGCCGGTTACAAAGTGCCAGTGCAAGTCTGGCAATATATTGAAGCGCGCGTCCGCCAGGAATATCCCGACACGCTGTTCCTTCTCGAAGGTCTTGGTGGCCCGCTCGAGTCGACCGAAAATCTTTTGACCAACGGCGGCATGCAATGGGCCTATTCCGAATTGTTCCAGAATTATTCGCCGCAAGAAGTCGCGCATTATCTGGACTACAG
>JAICXV010000631.1 GCA_025934545.1 Verrucomicrobiia bacterium | reverse complement strand
TGATGTCGTCGACTTGCGTGCCGTCCAACGTTTCGTATTCGAGCAATGCGCGCGCGATAATTTCGAGTCTGTCGCGATGCTGCAGGATCAATTGCTTGGCGCGATCGTATTGTTCCTGGATGATGCGTTTCACTTCCGCGTCAATTTCCTGCGCGGTTGCTTCGCTATAATTTTTCGGTCCACCCATTTCGCGACCCATGAACGAATGTTGTTCGTCGTTGCCGTATTGGACCATGCCGAGTTTATCGCTCATGCCCCATTGCGTAACCATGTGACGGGCGATGTTGGTGGCTTGTTGAATGTCTCCAGCTGCACCGCTGGAAACGTCGCCGGCAATAATCTCTTCAGCAATTCGTCCCGCCATCGTCACGGCAATGAAATCCACCATTCCCTTGCGGTTATGGTTCAGGCGATCTTCTTCAGGCAACGACATCGTCGAGCCCAAGGATTGGCCGCGCGGGATGATGGTGACTTTGTGCAGCGGATCAGTGTGTTCCAGCAACACGTTGACGAGTGCGTGACCAGCTTCGTGCCACGCTGTAAATTTCTTGTTCTCTTCAGACATGGCCATGCTGCGGCGTTCGCGGCCCATGCGAACTTTGACGCGCGCCTCTTCGAGCTCGGTCATGCCGATGCTCTTCTTGTTCATGCGCGCGGCGAGCAAGGCTGCTTCGTTCAACAAATTCGCAAGGTCCGCACCGGAATAACCGGGGGTCGAACGCGCAATCACCGCAAGATTTGCAGCGGGATCGAGCTTCACATTGCGAGCGTGCACTTTGAGAATCGCTTCGCGACCGCGCACGTCCGGCAGGCTGACCATAATTTGGCGATCGAAACGGCCGGGCCGCAAAAGCGCGGGATCGAGAACGTCGGGGCGGTTCGTCGCGGCAATGATGATGATGCCGTCTTGGGTATCGAAGCCGTCCATTTCGACGAGCAACGCATTCAAGGTCTGTTCACGTTCGTCGTTGCCGCCGCCGTAACCATGTCCGCGGCTGCGACCGACGGCGTCGATTTCGTCGATGAAAATCAAGCAAGGCGTGTTTTTGCGCGCCTGGTCGAACATGTCGCGCACGCGGCTCGCGCCGACGCCGACGAACATTTCAACAAAGTCCGAACCGCTGATGCTGAAAAACGCCGCGTCCGCTTCGCCGGCGATGGCTTTCGCCAACAGCGTTTTGCCGGTGCCCGGAGCGCCGACCATCAAAATACCTTTGGGAATGCGACCGCCGAGTTTCTGGAATTTCTTGGGATCCTTCAAGAACTCGACGAGTTCCTGAACTTCTTCCTTGGCTTCTTCAACGCCAGCGACGTCTTTGAAAGTCAGCTTGTTCTTTTCCTTATTCAGCATGCGCGCGCGGCTCTTGCCGAAACTAAGAGCGCCTTTGCCCGCCATTTTGATTTGGCGAATAAGGAAGAAATAGATGACCGCGAGAATCAGCAGGAATGGGAACACCTGGATGAAGATGTTCAACATAACGCTGTTCGGCTGGACGAATTCGAACGATCCTGAACGCAGCAACGGCGTGGCGAGAGCGTCGGTCAACGGCGTTTCGAGAACAAAAGGCACTTCCGATTTTTTGCCGTCTTTTTCGGTCTTATAATATTTGCCGGTGATGCGGCGCATGTCCGGCGATTGCGCGACAAACGTGACTTTGCCCGTGCCTGCGACGACGAGGTTATTGGTGACCTTGTCTTCGAGTTGCGAATAATATTTAAATATTTCTGGTTTTTGTTCCGTTTGATTGCGGAACATGAAGATAACGGTGATTAATCCGATGATGCCGACCCAGACCAGCACTGTGCGCGAAGGCACACGAAAGTCGTTGCCGCCGTTACGTTTACCATTTTTTTCAGATCCCGTTGGTCGATTTTCTTCAGCCATTGTATTAAAATTTTGCCTGAGGTTAACACAGGTATGCATCATCCGCAACCTGACTATGTAAATAAGGGCACCAACCTATTGTCTGGATTTGCACTCCCATCGGACCGCGGACTTTAGTCCGCTTCAACGTCGGTTGCGATCTGATATAAAGCGGACTAAAGTCCGCTCTCCACAGATTTTCATTTCCGCATTGAGCATCGCCATACTCGGCTGTTTACTTCACAAGTGGCAATCATCATCAGTCCCAAACAATTGACCAATCGCGCCGATCTTTATCATCAACTCGGCATGCTGGTCACCTCGGGCATCCCGATGATTAACGCGTTGGTCATGACTCAGCGCAATCCGATTAGCGGCTCGTCCCGCGCGGTGATCGCGCCGGTCTTGGAACTCTTGCAGCAGGGCAAAACGATTACGGAAGCATTCCGCGAATCCGGCCGGTTTCCGGAATTTGACGCGGCACTCATCGAAGCCGCCGATAAAAGCGGCCGGCTTGATCAATGTTTCAAGTTGTTGAGCTCATATTATAATGAGCGCGCGCGGAATGTCCGCATGGTCATTTCCGGGATGGCATATCCTGCGGTTCTCCTTCACATGGCCGCCGTGATCTTTCCGTTCCTGTCCTACCTTCAGCACAACAATCTCGCTCGATTT
>JAICXV010000386.1 GCA_025934545.1 Verrucomicrobiia bacterium | reverse complement strand
GCTCAATCGAACGTCTCGCATTTGCTTTGTCTGCCGTCAGTTTATTCCTTGCTGCTGTCCTATCTGGACCGGCTCGCTGTCGTGCAAAATATTATCGTCGCAGGTGAAGAATGCCCGCGCGAACTGGTGGCGAAGCATCATAAGCTTCTACCGACCGCCGCTCTTTACAATGAATACGGCCCAACGGAGGCGACGGTTTGGTGCACAGTTTATAAGTGCGAACCAAATATCCCGATTAAAGTCCCGATTGGCCGGCCCGTGGCAAACGCTCAGGTCTACATCTTGGATGAACAGATGTGTCCGACGCCGATCGGCACTCGAGGCGAAATTTATGTGGGTGGCGATGGCGTGGCCCGGGGGTATCTGGGTGATAGCCGATTAACGGCTTCACGATTTCTAAATTGTCCAGCGCACCTTAACGCGCCGGGACAAATTTACAAAACAGGCGATCTCGGTCGATTGTTACCCGACGGTAATATCGAGTTTCTCGGCCGACGCGACCAGCAGGTGAAAATTCGCGGCATGCGCGTTGAGTTGCCCGAAATCGAAAACGCCCTGCGAAAACATCCCGCCGTAGAACATTGTTTGGTCACCTTGAATGGAGCCGCGCACGGTGAGCAGAGTTTGATCGCATACGTTCAACCTGCGTGGGACGTTGCGCCGGAATTGTTGCGCGACTTTCTAAAACAAGCGCTTCCGCTACACATGATCCCGTCCGCTTATATATTTATGAAAACTTTCCCGCGGACCGGCACCGGAAAAATTGATCGACGCGCGTTGCCGGCACCGGTTGACGGCGCGGAATCCGACAGTGTCTACATCGCGCCAGCGTCGCCTTTTGAAAAAGAAATCGCGAGGATTTGGTGTGGCGTCCTGCATTTGGAAAAGGTCGGAGTTGACCGCGACTTTTTTGAAACCGGCGGCCATTCATTATCTGCCATGCAAATTGCCGCGCGAATAACGGACCGGTTCCAGGTTGAAATTCCTTTATCGGAATTTTTCCGTCACGGCACCGTTGGTGAACAGGCCAACATGGTCTTTCAAAGGCTCGCGTTCAGAAATCCTTCCCAAAACATGGTCAGGACCGTTCAATGCGTTTCTTAAACCGGCACTGATCTCACCGCGTTACTTCGCCCGCAATAAAAGCACTGGCACACTAATGCTGTGCTGCACTTTACTGGCGGTTGTTCCCAGGAAAATATCGGCGATAAAACGATGGCCATGCGTGCTCATGGCAACGAGGTCGCAACCTTTCGATTTGATCCATCGGATAATTTCCGTCGCCGGATCGCCGTAGGCCAGTTCAGCCTCGACCGGTATTCCTTCGCTTTGAAATTCGCCGACGATTTTTTTGAGATAGGCGTTGTCATCGGTTATTTCGCGGCTGACGGCGTCGGCGCCGTAAGTCCGCGCCGCCCATCCGTCCGCGACATGCAGCAGGACAACCCGGCCGCGCGCAAGTTTCGCCAGAACTTTGACGTGGTCGATGATTGGCTGATCCGTCGCCGTGCCTTCGAGCGTCAAAAGAATTTTGTTATACATGCGCGGGCCTTTTGTTTAACCGCCAACAATGATCCGCCACGCCGATTTCAGTGACTCGGGCAAGCCGCAGACGTCCATGCCGGTGATGATGAACGCGCTGGCCCAACCGGCGAGCAAGAGAAACCAGCCAAGCTTCCATTTGCCCATCTTGCTGTCGGAACTGGTAAAATGCAAAAGCGGAAACATCGCGAAGGGGAGTTGAAGCGCCAGAACGACCTGGCTCAATGTTAGAAGATCATTGACGCTGCTGTCGCCACGGATGCCAATGACCAAAACGGCGGGTGTAATGGCCATCGCGCGAGTGATGACGCGGCGCAGCCACGGCTTCATCCGCCAATGCATGAAGCCTTCCATCACCACTTGGCCGGCGAGCGTGCCGGTAATCGTGCTGCTTTGGCCGCTGGCAAGAAGCGCGATGACAAAGAGCGCGCTCGCCGCCGCGGTGCCGAGGAGAGGGGCAAGAGTTAAGTAAGCGATGCGGATCCAATCGCTGTCCGGGCTAAATGTAATTGCGCTTCCACCAGCGACCGAAACGCTCGTTTTGCCGTAGAACACCATTGCGGCCAGCACCACGATCGCGGCGTTCACGCAAAACGCAATGCTCAGCGCGACCACCGAGTCGATGGTGTTAAAACGAATGGCGTTGCGGACGGAGGCTTCGTCCTTTTGCAGCTTGCGGCTTTGGACCAGCGCCGAATGAAGGTAGAGATTGTGCGGCATGACCGTCGCACCAATGATGCCAATCGCGATGTAAATCATCCCGGGCTGGTTCAACCGCGGATGAGCCAGGGCGCTGCCCATTTCGGCAAAATTTGGATGCGTTTGTGGCAGCACGAAAATCTCAATGCAATAGCAGGCCGCAATGGTTGCGACGAGGAGCAGAACAATCGCTTCCAATTTCCTCATCCCCAAACCTTGCAGCGCGAGCAAGAGAAGAACGTCCAGGCCGGTAATGATGACGGCCCAAAGCATCGGAATATGGAACATCAGATTGAGCGCGACCGCGCTGCCGAGGACTTCGGCCAGATCGCAGGCCGCAATGGCCAGTTCGCAAAACATCCAGTTCGGCAGCCGCGTCCAGCGCGGATACCAATCGCGGCAAGCTTGCGCCAGGTCTTTGCCCGTGACGACACCAAGCCGGGCGGCAGTGAGTTGCATGAAAATCGCCATGATGCTGGCGAGGGCCACGACCCAGAGCAGGCCGTATTTGAATTGCGCGCCGGCGGCGAGGTCGGTGCCCCAATTGCCCGGGTCCATATAACCGACGCTGACCAGAATAGCGGGGCCGACGAAGGCGCGCCATTGTTTCCAAAAACTGGCCTGGGGAAGGGGGACGGCCACAGTGCTGTGCATCCCCTCTAGGGATGGATGCGACTGTTCCGGAGCCCCTCCGTCTTTTGTCGCACCATTATCCATTGTAGTTTAGATACAGGTCTGAATGTAGATTGTCAAAACATTTGTAGCTTCAGTTACAAATTACAGACTAGACTACAGCGCTCGATGTGTTACGGTTGACACGAAGATGTCGCGCGCCAAAAAGAATCCGTCCAATTTGCCGCAGGCGGAGAACTTTCGCCGCCTACGCAGGGATCACGCGGTGGAAATCGCCCAGGATTATGTCGAAGCCATCGCCGACCTCGTCGCCGAGACCGGTGAGGCGCGCGTTGTGGATTTGGCGAAACGACTTGGAGTGACGCACGTCACCGTAAACCGCACCGTCACGCGCCTTCAAAAAGGCGGCTTTGTTCACTCGCAACCGTATCGGGCGATTTTTCTGACGGACAAAGGCAAGAACCTCGCCGAAGTTTGCAAAAGCCGGCACGAAACCGTCGTGGCCTTTTTGCAGTCATTGGGAATCCCGCAGCGCGTGGCCGAAATGGATGCCGAGGGCATCGAACATCACGTTAGCGAAGATACGTTGGCGGCATTCCGGTCAGCGTTGCGGAAGCGCCGTGCCTAGGGCGCATTCGGCCACAACAGTTGATAGAAGCGCTGCCCGTTTGTTCCAGGATTGTCGGACAACGTCAATGCGGTGGAGACACTGCTGAAATCCCCAATCGTCGTCCACTGCGAATCCGACAAACTATTCTTGTATTGCAAACGACACGCAACATTGGGATCCGATTTACAGACTAAATTCACTTCGCCGTTCGCGCTGGACGTAATGCTGCTAAACGAGGGTGCGGCAACCGCGCGGATGATCGGGCTTGGCGGCGTGACGCTCGACCATAAAAATCCAAAACGCAATTCATCGACCGTCATTAACCCTGGCTGAAACGTATTGGTGACCTGATTTCCGCGCTGCATGCAGACGAAGCTCGCAATCTGGCTGCTGCCAATGTCGCTGCCCGACGATGCAATTAATGTCGGTGGCGGCGGACTAAT
>JAICXV010000342.1 GCA_025934545.1 Verrucomicrobiia bacterium | reverse complement strand
CGAGATGCTCGACTGGATGATCGAATCGAGTTTTCGCGGCGGGGTGGCGGGTGCAATCATTTTCAGTTTCACTGATGAATGGTTCAAAGATGGCCGCGAAGTAATGGACTGGGGACTCGGCCTGACCACGCGGGAACGCCAGCCGAAAAGTTCGTTCACCGTCGTGCAGAAAAAATTCGAGACAGCGCCGCTTTATCCGTTGCCGCGAACGCCGAAGGTTTCCGTTGTCGTAGCCTGCTATAACGGCGGGCGCACGCTGCAGGCCTGTCTCGATTCACTTCTTCACCTTAATTATCCCGATTACGAAGTGATTTTGGTCGACGACGGTTCGACTGACATCACACCGCAGGTCGCATCGCTCTACAAAAAATTCCGCTATTTCCGCCAGGACCATCACGGTCTGTCCGTCGCGCGCAATGCGGGCATTGAATTGGCCGAAGGCGAGATTGTCGCGTTCACCGATGCCGACTGCCGCGCCGATGAAGATTGGCTCTACTATCTTGTCGGCGACCTGTTGAAAGGATCGTTCGTTGCTGTCGGCGGCCACAACTTTTTGCCGCCGGATGATTCACCGCTCGCCGCGGCTGTCATGGTTGCACCGGGCGGCCCCGCGCATGTCATGCTGACCGATCGCGTCGCCGAACATATTCCCGGCTGCAACATGGCGTTTTACAAATGGGCGCTGAAAGAAATTGCCAGCTTTGATCCGATTTTTGAAAAGGCGGGAGACGACGTCGACGTCTGCTGGCGCTTGCAACAGCGTGGTTATAAAATTGGTTTCTCGCCGCCAGGATTCGTCTGGCACTACCGCCGCTCGACAGTTGGCGCGTATTTAAAGCAACAACGCGGTTATGGCGAAGCGGAGGCGCTATTGGTCAGGCGCCATCCGGAATACTTTAACACCTTCGGCAGCAGCGTGTGGCAGGGGCGAATTTATTCCGGGGGCGCGACCGGCGTCCGACTGCGCGGCCCGATGATCTATCACGGTTCGTTCGGCACCGGCTTTTTCCAAAGTGTCTATCGTGCTGAACCGGCGTTCGCGCTGATGCTTTGCACGACATTGGAATACCACGCGCTGGTTACGCTGCCGCTGCTCGTTTTGTCGGTGCCGTTCCACTATGTGTTCCCGCTCGCCGTTGCAAGTATGGCCACGTCGTTGCTCGTTTGCATTGCCGCTGCCCTGCAGGCCGAGTTGCCGCGCAAAAAGCATCGATTTTGGTCACGGCCGGTCATTGCGCTGATGTTTTTCCTGCAGCCGATCTTGCGTGGATGGGCGCGCTATTCCGGCCGCCTTGCGATCGGGCCGACGCCGCAATCAGCGATGCGCGGAGTGTCTTCGCGCGACATGAAAGAACAGCCGGAACAGTTTCGGCACGTGAATTTCTGGGGCGAAGCCAGCGTTGATCGTCTCGATTTCGTTCGGCGCATTATCGCAAAGTTGGAAGAGCAGGGGTGGCAATTAAAAGTTGACGCCGGCTGGAGCAAATACGACGTGGAAATTCTCGGCAGCCGCTGGGCGCACCTTCAACTGACCACCGCAGCCGAACCTTATGCTAACAGCAAACAATTGGTTCGATGCCGCTTGCGGACGGCATGGTCATTGTTCGCTGAAGTCTTGCTTGGGGCCATCATCGCCTTTGATTTGCTGGTCATTGGCTTTGTCGGAACAGAAATCTGGTGGTTGTGGTTGCTGCTGTTAACGATTCCCGCCTTTGCCTGGTTCGTGCGGAGTGAACAACGGCATTTGCGCAAATTGATTGCGGTTATTATCAATGACGTTGGGCTTCAAAACGGATTGGCTCAAGTGAATCTCGACAAACCTGCCAACGAAAATCCGCCCGCGGAAAAACCGAACTGATGTTCGTCGCAGTTTTGCTTTGACGACTAGTGGAAGTTTTTGCGAATGTCGGAGCCAGCGACATGCGGCAATACCACGAACTTCTCCGACTCGTTTTAGAACAAGGAAAATTCAAGGAAGACCGCACCGGCACCGGCACCTTCTCAGTTTTCGGCGCGCAAGCGCGATATCCATTGCGGCCCGATTTTCCGTTGCTGACCACAAAGAAGCTGCATCTTAAATCCATCATTTACGAACTGCTCTGGTTTTTGCGCGGTGATACCAACGTCAAATATCTCAACGACCATGGCGTGACTATTTGGGACGAATGGGCGAATGAAGATGGAGATCTTGGCCGCGTGTATGGGGCGCAATGGACCGATTGGACGACACCCGATGGCCGTCACATCAATCAAATCGACCACGTCATCGAACAAATCAAAACCAACCCGAACAGCCGTCGCTTGATCGTGAGCGCGTGGAACCCGGGTGAGTTGGATAAAATGGCGTTGCCGCCCTGTCATGCCTTTTTCCAATTTTTCGTGCACGAAGGGGAGCTGAGTTGCCAGCTTTATCAACGCAGCGCGGATTTATTTCTGGGCGTTCCGTTCAATATTGCCTCATACGCGCTGCTGACCATGATGGTGGCACAGGTCTGCGGGCTCAAACCCGGCGAGTTCGTTCACACATTCGGCGATCTGCACCTTTACCTGAATCATGTTGAGCAGGCGAAATTGCAACTCACGCGCGACGCGCGTCCTCTGCCGCAAATGCTGCTGAACCCGAACGTCAGCGATATTCGCGGTTTTAAATTCGAAGATTTCCAATTGGTTAATTACGACCCGCATCCGAGCATCAAAGCGCCCATCGCGGTCTAGTTTAATCGCCATCAACGTGCCCAAATAAAGTTGCTCAAGGATTGCGTTGAGCTCGGTGATTTGGCATCATCTCACCTTACGAACCTTATGATTTCCTCGCTTTCTCGCCAAACGCCGATAAATTTGGCTGGATAGCAATCATAAGTATTCTACTTGACTTACTAATGTTACTTCGGTAACGTATCGTGCATTGAGCATGGCCACCACATTCGATGAAGCCGCGGCTAAGCCAGTTGCGCCCGAGCGGGCGGTTGGCTCATCCGTCGTCGAGCCCCATTGGCGGAGCATCGCCAAGGCAGTTTCGTGGCGTGCGGTGGGGACAATCGACACGATAGTCATTTCATTTTTGGTCACGGGCAAAGTGAAGTTTGCGCTTTCGATTGGATTTGTGGAGTTGTTTACCAAGATTGTTTTATTTTATCTGCACGAACGGGCCTGGCATCGCATCCCCTACGGACGAGTGCCGGACCGGACGGAATAGAAGCGTTCAACCTGTAGTTTTCGATGGATAATCTTTCAAAGCTCGAGAATCAAAGCATTTACATTCTGCGCGAGGCGTTCAACAAGTTTGAAAATCTCGCGATGTTGTGGAGCATTGGCAAAGACTCGACGGTTTTGCTGTGGCTCGCGCGCAAAGCATTTCTGGGCCACGTGCCGTTTCCGCTCGTGCACGTCGATACCACTTACAAGATTCCGTCGATGATCGAATATCGCGACCGGCTTTGCAAAGATTGGAAGCTGCAATTGGTCGTTGGCAAAAACGAAGAAGTGCTGAATAGCGGCGTGACCTTTCCGCAGGGCAAAGCGACGCGCGTGGAATGTTGCGGCACGTTGAAAAAGGACGCGCTCAAAGCTGTCCTGGACAAACATCATTTTACCGGGGTGATTGTGGGCGTTCGTCGTGACGAAGAGCCGACGCGCGCGAAGGAGCGTTATTTTAGTCCGCGCGATAAAAACATGGAGTGGAACGTCGAGGACCAGCCGCCGGAGTTATGGGACCAGTTCAAAACGGATTTTGCCGACGGCACGCACATTCGCATTCATCCACTGCTGCATTGGACGGAGCTAAACATTTGGGAATATATCCAGCGCGAAAAAATTCCGTTGATCCCGCTTTATTTCGCGAACGAAAAAGGCGAGCGCTATCGCAGCCTCGGCTGCTACCCGTGCACGTTTCCGATTAAGTCGAATGCGCGGACGGTAGACGAGATTGTTGAAGAATTGCGCCACACCAAAACCCCTGAACGCGCCGGCCGCGCCCAGGACAAGGAAAGCGAAGATGCGTTCGAGAAATTGCGCCGTGATGGTTACATGTAAACCGATTGACCGATGACGCAGACTGAACAGTTAAAAATCGTAATTGTTGGCCATGTCGACCATGGCAAATCGACTTTCGTCGGACGCCTTTTTCACGACACCGGTTCGTTGCCTGAAGGCAAACTGGAACAGTTGCAGCGCATAGCCGAACGCCGCGGCGTTCCTTTCGAGTGGGCCAACCTCATGGACGCGTTGCAATCCGAGCGCGACCAGAACAT
>JAICXV010000639.1 GCA_025934545.1 Verrucomicrobiia bacterium | reverse complement strand
TGAACAGAATACCTGGTCCAATCCTGAGTCGCTGCGATAGGCGCCCCCAGGCCCTGCTCGCGGTTGTCATAGACCAGTGGCTGCCCGCCATCCGCGCCCTCGAAGTAGAATTTGACAGTTCCGGTATCGGTCAGATCGCGCGTTTTGATCCAGACCGAGAACTCATAAGCGCGGAACGGGATCACCCGAACTTCCTGGTAGAGCCGGCCGTGCCCGTTCTCCGGATCGCCCTGCCCCGTATTTTGAATACGGACCGACGCGTGTCCTCCATGAGTCACAGTGGTATCGACAAAAGTGATGATGCCCGGTTTGTCATGTCCCCAGCCGAGCGGTGAGTTGCCGTGGAATTGCTCAAAGCCCGCGGTCTGTTGCCGAAATTCGATTCCAACATTGCCGTGTTCGTGCTCATCGAAGACGAAAAACTGCGCAACGCCTCATTGGACCTCGTCCAAAAACTGCGCGATGCCGGCCACGCCGTCGATTACACATTCACTCCGGCGAAATCCGACAAACAGTTTAAACGCGCGATGGAATTGAAAGCGCAATACACCGTGCGAATCGAATCGGACGAAAAGGGCGAACTGATCGCGAAGCTGAAAAACCTCAGCACCCGCGAAGAAAAAGCCTTGCCACCGTCGGCAGTGGCGGCGGCAATTTAACGTGTGTTGTGCCGAAGGCACGGTTGAAAGCGGTCGCCTTCGGCCTAGTCAGCCTTGGGCGAGAGAACGCTGATCTCGTGTAAAATACGGTCCGCGATCTCCTGATAAATTTGTTTGAGACGGTCTTTGCTGCAGGTCTCGGCTTCAGCCCGTTCCTTTTCGAACAACAACGGTTTGCCATACTTGACCTGTAATCGCCGCGGCTTCGGGAATTTTTGATAACGGCCGTAGGCCTCGAACGTTCCGAAAACGCGGGCCGGCACAACCGGCGCTTTAGATTTGATAACCGTTAAACCAATACCGGACCGGGCCGGCTGGAAATTTCCATCGCGTGTCCGTGTGCCTTCGGGGAACAAAATAATCGCGCCGCCCTGGCTGAGCCGTTGCAAAATGGTTTTCAAGCCACGACCCGTGCCGGCGTCGCGATCGACTGGAACGACTTTCCAAGAACGCAAGATCGCCGCGAGAATCGGCACACGAAACAGCGATTCGCGCGCGAGATAATTAATCAAGCGCGGGACGCCGGCCCCGACCAACGGCGGGTCGATATAACTGGCGTGGTTCGCGGCGAGAATGACTGGGCCTTCGAGCGGGACGCGCTCGGGGTTGTAGACGCGCCAACCGAAATACAATTTGAAAACTGCGCGGAAAAAATACCAGCCGAGCCGATAGGAAAAGTTCACGACCGTGCTTTGGCCAGTTGCGCCTGTTCGTTGGCGGCGAGCCGCTTGCGAATTTCCGCCAGAATTTTCTGGCTCGTTTGTTGCGGCGTCATTTCGGACGTGTTCACAATCATCGCACCCAAAGCGACCATCAACGGCGCGCTCGCGCGCTGGCTGTCGCGCTGGTCGCGCGCGGCGAGATTTTCCTGGATGCCATCGGCGGCGCGGCGCTTGGAGCGTTCCTGCAGACAAGCGTCGAGATAAAATTTGTATTCCGTTTCCGGAAACACATTCGTGCCGATATCGCGGCCTTCCATCACGAGGTTGCCGAACTCAGCGCATTCGCGTTGCTTGTTCTTCATCCACTCGCGCACTTTCGGAATCGCGGCGATGTGCGAGACCGCTTCGCTCACTTCGGGCGTGCGGATTTCTTTCGCGGGAAAATAATTGTCGACCAACAGATGGACCTGGTTGTCGGTGCATTGCAACGACGTCTTCCATTTGCGGCAAAGTGCGCCAACGGCTTTTGCGTCGTGAACATCCACCTTCTTTTGCAAACAATACCAGGCAAGCGTGCGATACATCGCACCGGTATCGACGTGAATGTAGCCGAGCTCGCGCGCGATGATCCGCGCATTCGTGCTCTTGCCGCTGGCACTCGTTCCGTCAATCGCGATGATGGTGTTCTGTTTCAAAGTCGCGCCTGGGTCGTTTGTTCGAAGCTTACTCCCAACTGCTGCGGTGACAAAGCCAATCGCGTGTTCGCATCCAGGATCGTTACCCCAAGCCCGTTCGGCGCGGGCATTGCCAGTTTCTGGAAAAAGTTGGGAAACGTTTTTTTCACGCACGCAGGATTTTTTAATCTAATTCCCGGAACACGCAATCCGAAGATTGCAAAACACATAGCCATCCGGTGGTCTTCATAGGTCTCGATTTCACCACCGTGCAACGTCTTTGACGAGGGAAAAACGGTCAAGTCATTGCCGATAACATCCACCTTCACGCCTCATCGGCTGAGTTCCGTGTGCATGGCATCGACGCGATCACATTCCTGCACGCGCAAATTCTGCAAATCTCTGAAGAGCGTCGGTTGATTGGCAAAGGGCGCCAGCACCATGGCGGTCATGATACTGTCGCCGAGATCGGAGCGCCGTGAAATGTGTTTTGGTAACGGGATAT
>JAICXV010000778.1 GCA_025934545.1 Verrucomicrobiia bacterium | reverse complement strand
GGCGTTGCCACCGCCAATTCAGTGCTGGTCGTCACTTTCGCTCGTCTTAATCTGCAACGCGGTATGGATCCGATTGCTGCCGCCCTTTCGGCGGGCGCAGGCCGTTTGCGCCCGGTTTTGATGACGGCACTGGCGATGGTCATTGGTATGTTGCCCATGAGCCTCAGTGTCGGCGAAGGCGCTGAACAAAATGCGCCGCTAGGGCGAGCCGTTATCGGCGGGCTTGTTTTTGCGACGGTTGCGACACTCTTTTTCGTCCCGGTCGTGTTCAGTTTTTTGCATCGTAAAAAAGAAACCGTTGCGCCCGCGCACGAGCTGCCGCCGGTTGCAACACCCGAATTGGTATGACCCCGCCCCCACCACAACATTCGACCCCACCGCCGCGTTTGCGCCCCTGGGCGATTGGTCTTTTCATTTTGTTCGTTGCCGGATTCGTCTTCGGCATGCTTCCGCGATGGCGTCACACCAGCGAACTGCGGACGGAAACGCGCGAACTGTCCGTGCCAACGGTCACGGTTGCCAAACCCGCTCCCGGCAAAGCGGAAGGTGGTCTCACGCTTCCCGCTGAAGTTAAGGCCCGCACCGAGTCTCCGATTTATGCGCGCGCCAGCGGTTATTTAACCAAGTGGAAACTTGATATTGGCGCCAAAGTTAAAGCTGGTGATTTGCTCGCTGAAATCGACACGCCGGAATTGGATCAGGAACTGGAATCCGCTCGCGCTAATGTTGAGCAAGCGAATGCCGCGTTGGCCTTGGCCAAAGCTACTGCCGATCGCTGGGCGGAACTGGTCAAAACCGAAAGCGTCAGCGAACAGGAAAACCAGGAGAAGGCCGCGGACGTGAAATTAAAAAAAGCAAACGTCGATGCTGCCATGGCCAACCTTCATCGTTTCGAGGACCTGAAAGCTTTCGCTCGTGTCCTCGCTCCATTTGACGGCATCATTACCGCGCGCGACATCGATGTCGGCGACTTGATTACGTCGGGCAAAGAGCTTTTTCGTCTCGCCGATACGCGGACATTACGTATTTACGTGCGCGTGCCACAGTCGGCTTTGGGTGATATCAGCGTCGGCACTTTGGCGGACTTGGCCGTTCCTGAATTGCCACGGCGCAAATTTGAAATCAAAGTCGTGCGCACCTCTGGCGCTATCGATGCTGCTTCGCGGACGTTGCTCACGGAAATGGAAGTGGACAATTCGTCCGGCGTGCTCGTTGCCGGCAGCTACGCACAAGTGACCTTCCACGATTCGGGTAAAGACCCCGCGCTGGTTTTGCCTTCAAATTGTCTATTGTTTCGCGCCGAAGGTCCGGAAGTGGCGCTGGTTGGCGGGGACAAGCACGTAACATTGCATCCCATCGTTATTGGTCGCGATTTTGGCAAAACTCTCGAAGTTCTTTCCGGCGTTCAATCAGGTGATCAGGTCATCATCAATCCGGGCGATTCCATTGTGACGGGGACGGAAGTTCGCGTCGCTGAAGCAAAATAAACGTCGCCAAACTATATCTGCAAAATAACAAGCCCCGAAGCGCTTGCGCACTTCGGGGCTGTTGTTTATTCAGATTCTTATTGTTGTTGTTGCATCAGGAATAAGCCGGCGTTGGTCTTGTAGAACAATCCAGCCGCCTCGGCCTGATTT
>JAICXV010000198.1 GCA_025934545.1 Verrucomicrobiia bacterium | reverse complement strand
GCCGTCGCCATAGAGAAAGCCGCGGTCGAAAATGGAGACGACAGCTTGCTCTTCAGGGACGAATTTGCCGTTGAGGAAAACAATCATAGACACGAATTGACGCGAATCGGATTATGGTCGAGCGCAGCCCGGAAACCAGCGGCTTTTGCCAATGTTTCCTGATACTCGGCTTCCGCGTTCGAGTCCGCCACGATACCGGCTCCTACGTGAAAATATGCTTTGCCCTCTTTGCAGAGCGCAGTGCGGATGGTGATGCTGAGCTGGCTTTCACGATTGAAACCAAGATAGCCAATCGCGCCAGTGTAAGGACCGCGCGTGATCGGTTCGAGTTCGTCGATGATTTCCATAGCGCGAATTTTCGGCGCGCCGGTCACGCTGCCGCCCGGGAAACATGAGGCGAAACTTGAGAAATGCGTTTGGTCATTTCGCAATCGGCCGTCGACCGTGGAAACCAGATGCTGCACTTGCGCATAACGTTCGAGACGGACCAGTTCGGGCACGGTGACAGAACCGTATTCGCAAATCTTGCCAAGGTCGTTGCGTAGGAGGTCAGTGATCATGACAAGCTCCGACATTTCTTTGGCGCTCGTCTGCAATTCATAAGTCAATTGCGCGTCGCGAACGGAATCGGCTGAACGCGGACGCGTTCCTTTGATCGGACGGGTTTGGATGTGATGACCGCTGAGCCGTAAAAAAAGTTCCGGCGACGACGAGCAGATTTGGAAATCGGCGCAATCGAGATAAGCGGAAAATGGAGCAGGGGAAACGTCGTGCAGATTTTGGAACAGACTCCAGGCAGAGGAGGGCCAATCTGCGGCCAATCGTTGCGAGAGATTTACCTGATAAATGTGTCCGCGCCGTATGTAATCCTGCGCCGCTTTGACTTTCGAAATAAAATCATCGCGAGTCAGGTTTGATTCGACCGTTGTTGGGCCATTTACATCTGCGTTCCTGGAACTGTTCGTCCGAGCCGCGGCATCCGTCCAGAATTGTAATCGTTCCAAAGCCCGCGTTTCGTCACGTGAACCATCCGCGCACAGACCGGTCGAGATTACCCAGGTCTTCGAAAGGCGGTGATCGAAGACCACGAGGCTATCGTAAAATCCAACGTGACAATCCGGTAATTCCAGATCGTTTACGGCCGTGCGCGGCAGTTTTGGTTCGACGAAATTCTTCAGGTCATAACCCCAATAACCGAAACATCCGCCCAGCGGGAACGGCAAATCGATCTCATCGAGCAATTCATATCGCGACATCAAACCATCCAACGTCTGCCACGGATTGCCGAACTGGACGTGCGTCGTCTCCGTGATCGTTTCGCAACGCGATCCAAAACTGCGAAACGTCGAAAACGGTCGACCCGTTACGAATGAATAATGCGCCTGCGCCGAATCAAACATTGCACTGCGCAAAAGAATAATGCCCGGTTCGCCAACAAGTTGCTCAACGAGAGACTCGGGCGTGTGCGACGTTTGAATTTCCTGGATGATCGGGCGCACAGCTTAATTCAACCACAGATGGACACAGATAAACACAGATGCACAAAGAAATTTTTTCATGACGCCAGCAAATTTTGTAAGCCGTTGACCGATTTCATTGGGCTGATGAGCGCGAGGTTTAGCCGGTCGGGCGTGAAGAATTGCTTTGCGGCCTGGCGAATGTCAGCAACGGTAACTTTATTCAAACGCGCTTTGACTTTTTCGGGATCGAAAATTTTGCCGTAGCCGAGCATGTGTTCGCCGACCCACATCATTTGGCTTTCGCTGTTTTCCAAGCTGAGTTCGAGTTGACCGATGACGTAATCACAGGCGCGCCGCAGTTCGGCCTTGGGAACCGGTTGCTCGCGCAGTTTTTTCATTTCGCGAACGATAATCTTCAGCGTCTTCTCCAAATTATCTTCATCCAATCCCGCGGAAACAACGAGGTCGCCGGCGTCTTCGAAAAAGCTGTTGGAACTAAAAACAGAATAAGCGATGCCTTTATCCTCGCGAATCGTTTGAAACAGGCGCGAACTCATGTTCTCGCCGAAAATGGCGTTGAGCAGACGTAACGCAAAACGTCGTTCGTCATGTCGTGGGCACGTGCGAATTCCTAGCGCGAGCTGCGTTTGTTCCGTCTTTTTCGTGAAGAGTCGGATCGCTGGTTTAGTTTGCTTTTCAACCGCTGGTGTGAATTGTGCGCGTTTTCCGTTCGGCCAATTTTTTGTGTACCGCTTAATGGCTTTAACAACGTGGTCGTGTTTCAGACGACCGGCGGCCGCGATGAGTGTTGCCGGTGCGATGTAGTTCGTGTGCTGAAAATCGACGAGATGTTTGCGCCGGATGTAGTCGAGATTTTGTTCCGTGCCGGTGATCGAACGGCCCAACGGTTGATCCGGCCACATCAAAGCGTTGAGCAATTCGTGGACGTATTGCTGCGGTTGGTCCATGTACATGGCCAACTCTTCCTTGATGACATCGCGTTCTTTGCCGATTTCAACCGTTTCGAACGTCGAATTCAAAAGCATGTCGGCGAGCACATCCAACAGTTCATCGAAACAATCGTGTCGCGCTTTCGAGTAAAAACACGTGTTCTCTTCGCTGGTAAACGCATTCAGATAGCCGCCGATGCCTTCGACATCTTGCGAGATTTGTTTGGCGGAACGTTTCTTGGTGCCTTTGAACAGCAGGTGTTCGATAAAATGCGAGATGCCGCTGACGCGCTCGGGCTCGTAACGACTGCCGATGCCGACCCAAATGCCAAGGCTGACACTCGCCATGTGCGGCATTTCCGCCGTGGCAATCGTCAAACCATTTTCGAGTCGAGTAATTCGATACATCGTTGCCAATGTAGGAGACGAGGTGACGAGTCTCAAACATTCCTTTTCAACGCAGAGACGCAGAGAACGCAGAGACTCGCAAAGAAAATTCTATTTCTTTATTCTCGCGAACCTCTGCGCTCTTTGCGTCTCTGCGTTAAAATTCGACGATTTAAGCCAACGTCTTCGGAATCTGCTCCGGTGGCCCCACCTTGCGCATGTATTCGCTAATAATCGAAACAACTTCCTCCGTGCTGTCCGTCACGTGAAGCAAATCCAGATCACCCGGCGAAATCATCGCATTACCTTCAGTTGTGGTTTTGAGCCATTGCAACAACCCGCTCCAATATTCTTTGCCGAACAAAATCAGCGGGAATCTCGGAATGCGCGTCGTCTGCACAAGCGTCAAAACTTCAAACAACTCATCCATCGTCCCAAACCCGCCCGGCATGAAGACGAACGCGACGCTGTATTTCACGAAGCACACTTTGCGCGAAAAAAAGTAATGGAAGTGTAATGGCACATTGGCGTAACGGTTTCCTTGTTGCTCAAACGGAAGTTCAATATTGAGCCCAACCGATTTTCCGCCAACTTCGGTCGCACCGCGATTGGCCGCTTCCATAATGCCCGGGCCACCGCCCGTCACCACCGCGAGTTTGTGTTTGGCTAGTTCACGCGCAATCTCGATTGCTTGTAAGTAATATTGGTTGGTTGGCGGCAGACGCGCCGAACCGAAAATGGTAACAGCGGAACCGACTTGCGACATGATTTCAAACGACTCCACGAATTCGGCCATGATGCGGAAAATCCGCCATGGATCCTCTTTCGTGAACGGAACTGTAGGACTGTTCATGCGCGCAATGTAATGACAATTGCGCGTAAATGTCGAATCGGGTGTTGTCGGTTTAATTTACGATTGACACGTTTTTTTCGCGATTCAGCATGAACGCACTATGAAGTCGCGCAGAATTGTTTCGCTATCGATTTGCCTCTCGTTACTCGTGGCCGCTTTAAATTCAACGGCGCAATCGACGACCCAGCAATCGCCTCCGCTCACTTTTTACAAATCAGATGAAACCGCGATGCCAAAAGAGTTTTCGCTCGACCTTTCTCCCGAATATTTCATTTGGGAAGAAGACACACCGGTCGGCAAGGTGCGCGAGACTGGACCGCGCGTTCAGCTTGGCCTGACCTATCGCGAACAAAAGGAAAGGGGATGGCTCTTCGGCGCGATCCTTCGAGGCTACTACGGGAACGTTCAATACAATGGCTTCAATCAAATTCTGAATTCCGACGGTAGCGTGACCTTTACGCCCGCGACGACGCGCACCGAATATGTCGGCGGGTTGGTTGAAGCGCAGGCTTTGTGGAAATCGCCGTTGACGGAAGATTATTCTGGAAGTTGGAAAGGCGCCGTTGGTGCCGACATTTGGGATCGCAGTCTCAGCGGGAGCGGAGGATATGACGAATTGTGGACAGTCGCTTATGCGCGCGGCGGTTATGAGATCGCTCCTCAAAATCAAACAGGTTGGCTTGGCGATGTGGGAATCAAAATGCCCATGAACGCTGCAAACACCGCAAATTTTCCGGGCTTCGGCCACGTGACTGTGCATCCGAAGCCGCGTCCGAGCGGATATTTGGAAGGCGGTTACAAGTTCAACAACACGCTGGCGTTGACTGCGTATTTTGACAGCTACTGGTTCGGACAGTCCAGGGTGGTCGACGGTTTGCTTCAACCGGAAAGCCGGCAGTATCAAATTGGGTTGAGGTTGAAGTGGAGTTTTGAGTAACCGACGCGTCAGGCGGCATTCGCGGCGACAATCACTTCAATCCCGCGTTGTCGCAAGCTGCTGACTAACTCGCTTGGGGCCGCTTGGTCCGTGACCATGGTGTCAACGCAATCAAGGTCGCACAAAAATGAAACTGATTTGCGTCCAAGCTTCGAACTGTCGAAACAGAAAATAACGCGCTGCGCGGCGCGGATCATCGCGAGTTGAATTTCGATAAGTAGGCCGTGCGAGTTTGTGATGCCTTCCAATGTAATTCCACCGGCGCTCATGATTGCGACATCGGCATGAATTTTTGAAAACGCTTCAACGGCTAGGGGACCGACCAGAACTCCGAGACGCGGATAAATCACTCCACCTGAGACGACTAGTTCAACTCGGTTCGCGGCGGCGAAGTGGTTCGCAATCGGCAGCGAGTTGGTGATGATTTGCGGAGTTTTGGATTCCAGATGGCGAGCGGCATGATAGGTCGTCGTGCCCGCATCTATGATGACCGTTTCGTTCGGTTTGATTAGTTCCGCGCACGCTTTGCCAATTGCTTCTTTTTCTGAAAGTTGGCGGGTGTCGCGAAACGAAAACGTAAATTCGTCGGAGGCCGGGTTGACCAAACGCGCGCCACCGTGAGTCCGACGGATTTGGCCCAATGTTTCGAGCGAGGCGAGGTCTCGGCGCACCGTTGAGACCGACGCTTCTACTTGTTTCGCAAGCTCTTCCAAGGAGGCAAATTCAACCTTTTGTAGGTAGTCGCCTATCCGTTTTTGTCGTGCCGGTGCTTGCATTCGGTATGTTTTGGCAAGTGTTGATAGATTTTGCAACATTTATCTTGACGTTTTTCCAAATTATTCCTAAAACATGCCAAAGTTATATGGTTGCACCAAATAACATGCCTCACCGAGCAGTGGTGGAACACCACGTGCGACAAGCTGTTTATCAACGGCTTGGGAAGATTTTGCCGCGCATTG
>JAICXV010000484.1 GCA_025934545.1 Verrucomicrobiia bacterium | reverse complement strand
CTGACAATCGAGAACCAAGTCAATTGTTTCGAACTGGTTGAAGACGTTGGCCAAATCGTAGTCGATCTGGTCGGCATTGGCGTCGAAATCTTCAAAACTCGCTTGGTCGGCTCGGAAAGCAGCAACTGAAGAAGTAATAACACCGCTTCTCTTGAGATGGTCGACGACGGTGTTATGCGTTGTTCGGTCAAGCGCCACAACTGGTATCACGTGCAAATCCTTCAAAGCAGTTAGCAGATGCGCATATTGGTGCTGCCCGCCGACTGTCAGTTTCTGGGAGATGTCGAGGTCGTCGAAGTAGAATTCCAAATCTGTACCCCAGTGTTTTTTCAGACTCGAAACAATGTTCCGAGTGGTTGCCGCATAACCGTCGGCGGAATATTCTGGTTTTTTCCGCGGAAAATCGAAAAACGGACAGATTGCATTTTTCACTTCGGGAGAAAGATCACCCATCGCGGTGAGTTCACCTCGCTTTGCTTTTAGGAATGGAATGTAGCGAATCATATGTGAAAGATTATTTCGCGGACATCGTGAGCGTTGATAATCGAACTGTATCGCGTATAGTTTCCGGACTCACGTCTGAGCAGGCCGGCGACTAAACTCGGATGCACACCTTGTTCGTTGGCATACGCACGCACGGCTGCATCGCTGGGATCATATTTGGGGCTGCAATTACGCCAGGATTCACGGTCAACGATTGAGTCCTTTGCGAGGCGATTAGCAGCTCTCTCTGTACGGTCGGATTCGTCGCTGACCTCCACGTCAAAGAAAACCGGCTCCTTGAGTTGATTGGCGTGCAAGACCAAGTGGGCGAGTTCGTGCAGCAGCGTGAACCAGAAGTAGTCCAATCGTGGGAAGCGAAGGCTCAGTGCCACAACGGGCTGACCCGTGGTGAGTTGAAATACGGCGCCGTCAGCACTCATCCCTGGGAGTGCGTAGATGTAGACGAGAATGATGCCAATCTCTGCGAGAATTGTGGGCAGTTGGCGAACAGCCATCGGGTCGACGCTGAGATGAGCGAGTTTGCGCAATTGTTCTTTCGATAATCCAGCGAACGTCGGGCGCGTCTCGGCAAACGATAGGTATTCCGCTTCGGCTTGCGCTCGCGCTTGCCAAATGGCCAACAGTTTTTCATTCGCCTTTGTAGATTTCCGAAAGAGTGTCGGTTTTTTTGAGAGTGGCACGTCGAAAAACAAGGTCGCCAGTGGCGAGTCATCGTCTTCCGTTTTCAGCCAACGGCGAGCGACTAGTTCTTTCCGCGAAAGGTTTGCGATGAACCCTTGGAATTCGCGATAGCGCTCGAACAAGTCGTGCGGACTCACATCTGAGGTCCGTGTTGTGTGCGTAAAGTCTGCCCAACCTCTGTCTTGCGTGTTCATGTCAGGACACCTCCATTAGTTTGGTAGCGAGAGCCCGGGGGAGCTCGAAATATGTCAGCGATTCCGTGTCCTCTTTGCCTGTCACCTTCACCATTTCCAGTTTCCGATAAAAGCGCTCCGCTCCTGGAAGAGAATGCAGACAAAAACCTGGGCGTAGATTGAGTTGCTTCACCGCAAAGCGTTGCACCGCACGAAGAATAATCTCTCCGAGACCGCTAAATTCCCGTGGACGAAAGTCACAGATGCGATTCCAAGGCGCTATCGCGACAAACTTAACGTAGAATATGTCGCCGGGCTCCAACGCACTTTCTTCCGGATGGTAAATCAGGCACGCAGCCTGCGGCTTGTTGTCCGCGTATAAGTGGAACCACTCATATTCGTCGGTACTATAGTGGATTGCCTTTTGGAACCAGTTCCAATGGAAATCTTCCATTGAGATTGACGCGAGCATTTTCTCCTGTTTGTCTTTGTCCGGCTCCACCTTTTGAATCTGCTTGAATATTGCGAGCCAGCCCTTCCGCCAAAACACGTCACACTCCGTGGACGAAACCAAGTCCCATCCGTGGACGATCTTGTAAGCGAACTTCTTTTTTCTGACGTGCTCGAGTTCGCCCTCATCAATTACCTGCTGCGTGCCATTTTTCTTTTTTGGTGGATTAGTCATCGTTTTGAAGCCTCGCCGGTGGGTGGTCA
Organism: Verrucomicrobiia bacterium; assembly: GCA_025934545.1. Lineage (GTDB taxonomy): Bacteria > Verrucomicrobiota > Verrucomicrobiia > Limisphaerales > Palsa-1400 > JAICXV01. Next base: position 1,354 of record JAICXV010000484.1, on the reverse strand, counting down.
CTTTGTATTGCTAGCGCGTCGAAGTTTAGCGGCGAGTTCGTCTGCAGTGAGATTACCGGATCGCACCTGCTCAACTAACGCACTCAGAGCAGCGCCTAAGCTTGGACTTGCTTCGGCGAGGCGCTTCAGATCGGCAACCGCCGACCGGTAGTCGTGCTTCTTCAGTTCATCCGCCGAAACTCGGATTTTTTGTGCTATCAGAAGCAGCGTTTCGTTTTTCGGAAAACGACGGCCGAGCTCCACGTCAGACAGAAAGGGCGCCGAAATATTAGCTGCCTTTGCCACTTCTCGAAGCGATAGGCCCGCGCGTTCGCGCATTTCCCGGAGCCGCTGGCCCATCGTTGTATTCAGATCAGTCTTCACTGTAAGCTAACGTTGGCTTACACAATGGATGATGTCAATACAGTTTTCAAAAAAAGGACGGAACCCTGACAGGTCTGTGATATCGGCGTTGCATCATCACCTACAGGAGTTGGTTGATTGATAACGGGTTCGGATGAAGCTGAAATTTTTGCGAAACGATTTCACTTGGACAGCCTTTGTCCAAGTGGGGTCTTTATGATTTGGGTATGAAAAATGAAAACAGAATTGAAAATCTAAAATCGAATATCGAAAATTTTAACGGGTTTCGGCGGAGGGTGAACGCTCTCGGGATTCGCGAGGCGGAGCCATGGCATGAGCCGGTTGATGGGAAGGTGTTGCTGGATGAGTTGGCGGGTGTTCTCACGCGGTTTGTGGTTTTGCCGAAGTATGCGGCGGAGACGCTGGCGCTTTGGGTTCTTCATACTTATGGGTTTGAGTTGAGGAATGTCGCTGCTTATGTCGGGATCGAGTCGCCGGAGAAACGGTGTGGGAAGACTACTTTGCTGGCGGTGCTTTCGGAGTTGGTGTGTCGGCCAGTGGTAGCGGCGAATATTTCTTCGCCCGCTTTTTTTCGAGTGATCGAGGAACTGCGGCCGACGCTTTTGATTGATGAGGCGGATACGTTTTTGAAGGGCAATGAGGAGCTTAAAGGAATTCTCAATTCAGGGTATGCGCGATCGACGGCGCATGTGATTCGGGTTTCGAACGAACTTAAACCACAGATGGACACAGATTCACACAGATCATTTACAGAAGGGAACGCAGGGAACGGAGAAACGGAAACGTTGAACGTTGAAGGGGAGGCAGGCGCAACCACCGACACTGTGTGTCGGGACTCGCTTCGCTCGTCGACAATCGACGATCGAAAAAACGGACGGACGCGGCGCGATCGTGCCGACCAGGAAGGAGGAAGCAGGTTGGCGAGTTTTTCTTGTTGGTGTCCGAAGGTGATGGCGGCGATTGGCAGGTTGCCCGATACGCTTTCTGATCG
>JAICXV010000783.1 GCA_025934545.1 Verrucomicrobiia bacterium | reverse complement strand
CGCCGGATCTCCTCGCGCAACGATTTGAAATATCGCGTTGCATGCGCCCTCTGATACTGGACCCGATGAAACGAACAGAAAGGACATAGCGTTTCACAAAATGGAACATGCGCGTAGAGATATCCGGCACCCTCTGCCGGCACCGCCGGGACGACTCCCGGCGCATCTTCCATCCGCAAAAAGCCGCGCGTCCGGAAACGGAATAAGCCCAACAACATCTCGTCTATCCAATGGGTAACTTGATCGTTCACGGCCTCTTGCCATCCCAAAATGACACGCCTAACCACAAAGTGCGTGACGCAATTTGCGATTGAATACGCGTTTTTTGCATGACGTTCCATCACCTGTTCGCCGGCAAAAATGGCCCAGTGAATCGCACAAAACGGTAAGGACATCGGTATTTTTAGCCGTAGGTTATTTGTATGATGGCTCGAAATCCGACGCAGCCAGGTGCTGATCCGTTATTTAGCAGTAACGATCGGTTGCCCTCGCAACAACGCGATGGTGCGTCTGCGGCGGCGCAGCTTGTCTCGTCCTTGCGTCAGCTTTGGCAGCGAAAAAACATGCTCATCGCGCTTTTCGCGCTGCTTTGCATTGCCGTCCATCTCGCGGGTCGCTTTGCCTTCGCCGCCTCGGTTGACGTCTGCCGAAGACCGCTGGTCGCAGCCTTGATTATCGGGGGCACGCCGTTGCTGTTCGAACTGTTGAGAAAAGCATGGCGCCGCGAGTTTGGGTCGGACCTGCTCGCCGGAATCTCGATAATTACCGCCGTGTTGCTTGGCCAATATCTGGCCGGCACCATTGTCGTGCTTATGCTATCTGGCGGCGAGGCCATTGAGTCCTATGCCGTCGCCAGTGCATCGTCGGTCTTGCGCGCTCTCGCGCAACGCATGCCATCAGTCGCGCACCGCAAATCAGATTCCCATTTCACCGATATCGCCATCAACGACATTTGCATCGGCGACACTATCCTCATTTTCCCGCACGAAACCTCGCCGGTTGACGGTGTTGTCGTGGAAGGCCACGGCTCCATGGACGAATCTTTTTTGACCGGTGAACCGTTTCACATGGAAAAAGCTCCGGGTGCGGAAATCATTTCCGGTGCCATCAACGGCGACGTGGCATTGACCATCAAAGCCACAAAGATGCCTGTCGATTCGCGTTACGCGAAAATAATGGCGGTTATGCGTGCATCTGAAGAAAACCGCCCAAAGCTGCGGCGCATTGCAGATCAATTGGGCGCGTTCTATACGCCCATCGCCCTTGCGATCGCTTGCGCCGCCTGGCTGTTGAGCGGTGACGCCATGCGATTTCTCGCAGTGCTTGTCGTTGCCACTCCGTGCCCGTTGCTGATTGGCGTGCCTGTCGCTATTATCGGCTCGATTGCGTTGGCCGCCCGTCGCGGGATGATCATTAAAAATCCGGTCGCCCTCGAAAAAATCAGCCGGTGTGCCACCGCCATTTTCGACAAAACCGGCACGCTCACCTACGGCAAACCTCAACTGACCGAACAACTGACTTCCCCGACGTTTCAACCCGCGCACGTCTTGTCCCTGGCGGCCAGCCTCGAGCGCTACTCGAAACATCCCTTGGCCGGCGCGATCGTCG
>JAICXV010000713.1 GCA_025934545.1 Verrucomicrobiia bacterium | reverse complement strand
GAAACGAGCCATTAGAATCACTCCAGCGGTTTTAAATCTAACTGCGCGGAAGCGGACTGAAGTCCGCGCTCCGAACAATTCAGATCTTAAATTGCCGAGGCAACGAGGTCGCCGATTTGCGAGGTGGTGTAACCCATCTTGCCGGCGGCGAGGCTCTTGACCTTTTCGCGCGTGACACCGATGACGGCTTTTTCGATCGCCTGGGCAGCTTCAGTTTCACCGAGGAAATCGAGCATCATTTGGCCCGCGCAAATGGCGGCGAGCGGATTGATCACGCCGAGATTGGTGTACTTCGGAGCGCTTCCGCCGATTGGCTCGAACATGCTCGTGCCTTTTGGATTGATGTTGCCGCCGGCGGCGATGCCCATACCACCCTGCACCATCGCGCCGAGGTCGGTGATGATGTCGCCGAACATGTTGTCGGTAACAATGACGTCAAACCATTCGGGATTTTTGACGAACCACATGGTGGTCGCGTCGACGTGGGCGTAATCGCGCTTCACGTTTTTGAAATCTTTTTCGCCGATTTCGTTGAAGGCGCGGAACCACAGATCGAACGCGTAGGTCAAGACATTGGTCTTGCCGCACAAGGTCAGTTGCGAGGCTTGGCCCTTCTTGGTGTCGTCGGGTTTCAAACCTTTCCAGGGTTTGCCACCGCGACGTTTTTGCGCGAGCTCGAATGCGTAACGCAAGCAACGTTCGACACCGCGACGGGTGTTGACGCTTTCCTGAATGGCGATTTCGTTCGGCGTGCCTTTGAAAACAAAGCCGCCGGAACCGGTGTAAAGGCCTTCGTTATTTTCACGGACGACGACGAAGTCGATGTCTTCGGGTTGCTTATCTTTGAGCGGGCAGAAGCGTTCGTCGTAAAGTTTGACGGGGCGCAGGTTGATGTATTGCTCCAGTTCAAAACGCAGGCGCAGCAAAATGCCTTTTTCCAGGATGCCGGGCTTCACATCGGGATGGCCGATGGCGCCGAGCAGGATGGCGGGGAATTTGCGCAGTTCCTCCACGACGGAATCTGGCAGTGCTTCGTTCGTTTTCAGGTAGCGTTCGCCGCCGAGATCGTAATTGGTGTAGTTGAGTTTGATGCCGAACTTTTTGGTTGTGACATCAAGGACTTTGATGGCTTCGCGCACGACTTCTGGGCCAGTGCCGTCGCCACCCATGACTGCAATATTATAACTTTTCATTTTTGGAAATCCGAACGTCGGCCTAGCTTGTCCCAATTGGTTTGTGGGGCCCGCAAGGGCGAACGGCGATGCTATTGAATTCGAGGTTTGGTGCAAATGTATAATTCATCTGAACCACCAAGACGCCAAGGCACGAAGTATTGAAAATATTTTCCCTAATAATACTCATAATTGCGCGCCAATAAAAGCCGTTCCCACATTGAAGCTACGCGCGACACGCCTCTGGAGACGCCACTAGGCCGAGCTGCGTCATTTACCTCGAAATCCGGCGCGGACGAAGACGGCGGTGAGCACTAGACAAAAAAGGCCGCCACAGAAAAAGGCGATTTGTCCGAGCGATTGATTCCAGGCATTTGGCAAAAACGGGATACCTCCACGAATTCCTTTTGAATCGAAAATCGCCACCCAAAACGCCATCGTCGAAAAACCAGCAGCGACTGTCGCCGCGAACCACGTGCCGGCTTTTTTGGAGGCGGCGCTAAAGTTGGAAGCGGCTGAAGCAAGCATCCAGATCCCACAGAGCGCAAACATGCCGCCCAGAACAACGCAGGGAAACATTGGGTTCTTTTTCGAAGGCATGGCAATCCCGGCGAAAAGAAGTCCGCTACCGCAAACGAGCGAGAATAACCCGAACCAAAAACACTGCGCGCGGTTGGGTGGCGTTGTCGTGCCGAGTTCAGCCTGCATCTGCTCAATTGCTTTGGTTGCCTCGGCCAGGTCGCAGCCAGTCGCTTCGCGGTAAAGTTGGATGGCGTCTACGGTTGCGCCGAGTTGCACCGCAGCGCGGATAGTCCGCATTTTGTCTTCTGAGATCGTTGAAGGCGGCATGTTTGATTGATGTTTACGGCGACTCGAGATTCCCGTAGCTGTGGAATTTCAGATGGAATAACTG
>JAICXV010000585.1 GCA_025934545.1 Verrucomicrobiia bacterium | reverse complement strand
GATCAGCCCGGTCTCCAACATACTATCGAGCACGTGATGCGCCGTATGGATTACTACCACCGAATAAAACGTGAACCCACCAAGCCACAAACTCACCGCCAGCACGACCAGATATCGTCGCGCCGTCTCCGCATAAAATCTCAATGCCGAACTCACACCCATTAAGTAGCCCCCTCCAATCCACTTTCAAAGTCTTGAAGTGAGAACAACACCAAGCCGTTTGCTTCCCCGCTCGGCGTTTTACTCAGTCACTACTTAACCGCTTAACCACTCACTCCCGCACACCATTCCCTGTAACCCCCATCCAGACTCAACCGTCCAATTCTTTATGCAGCTAAGCCCGCTGTCTCATTCAAAATGGAACTACGCCACCGCTGCGCACCTGGCCAATCGCGCCGGGTTCGGCGGCAAGCCTTCTGAAATAGAACAACTCGTCAAAGCTGGTCCCGACAAAGCCGTCGATTGGTTTGTCGACTACGAAAAACAGCCGGACAACACGCCCGACCCGGATTGGGCCACAGCCGGCGTCAAAGGCGAAACCTCCATGTTTGCCGAGCTCCAAAAGCTCCGCCGCCAGGAAGAAGACAAAAGCCTTACCGACGACCAACGAAAAGAGATCGCCGACAAACGTCTTCAACTCAATCGCGACCGTCAACGCACTCAGATCACGCATCTGGTGGAAATGCGCGGCGATTGGCTGCGCCGGATGGCGATAACCAAACGTCCCCTTCAGGAAAAACTCACTTTATTTTGGCACGGTCATTTTGCCACCAGCGCTCAAAAGGTCCAAATCGCTTACTTCATGTGGCGACAGATTCAGACCTTCCGCGAGCACGCCTCCGGCAATTGGCTCAAGATGCTCGACGCCGTCGCCAAAGACCCCGCGATGCTCATCTGGCTCGACCAGGCGCAAAGCCGCAAGGAACATCCTAACGAAAATTTTGCCCGCGAAGTCATGGAACTCTTCGCCCTTGGCGAAGGTCACTACACCGAGAAGGACGTCACCGAAGCCGCGCGGGCCTTGACCGGTTTCACGCTCAACCGGCAGGCAGGCGAATTCGATTACCGCCCGTTCATGCACGATAACGGCACCAAAACCGTTCTCGGCAAAACCGGCAATCTCGATGGCAACGACGTCCTGGAAATCATCGCGTCGCAGCCCCAAACATTCCGTTTCATCAGTTGGAAACTTTGGAAATTTTTCGTGTCAGAGAATTCTGATCCAAAACTGATCGACGCACTCGCCGCAGTTTTAAAGAAAAACGACGGTAACTTCAAACCGCTCCTGCGAACCATGTTCCGCAGTCGCGAGTTCTATTCGCCGGACGTTATCCGCTCGCAGGTCAAAAGCCCCGTGCAATGGCTCGTCAGTTCCGTGCGCTGGCTCGAACGCGAAATGCCGCCACCGATCGTCGCCGGCCAAATCATCAAATCGATGGGGCAGGACCTGCTCGCCCCGCCGAATGTCAAAGGTTGGGACGGTGGCCTCAGCTGGATTACGACCAACAATTTGCTCACGCGTTACAATCAAGCCGCGCTGCTCGTCATGGCCGAAAATAAAATGACCGCCGAGGGGCAGGGCATCAACCGCATGATCGCCGAACGCGCCAACCGAGTCGCCCGGTTCATGCATGCCGTCGATGTTGAGAAAGTCGTTTCCGAATCTGATCGCACCGATAAAGGCAAATTGGTTGCAACCCTTGAAAAGCGCTTTTTACAGGCAAAGCTCTCCGCCAAACAGCGTAAAGGCCTCCAGGAGTATTTGGACGAACGCGGCGCTTTGGACGATAATGACCTGCGCCATGCCATCCGTTTAGTAATGTCGACCCCAGAGTATCAATTAACATAAGCCTATGAAAACTGACGCAACGCTCTGCACACGACGTGAATTTTTGCGAACGAGCGCACTCGGTGGCGCGGTCGCGTGGACCATTCCAACTTTCCTGGCGAACACCTTCGCTTCGCTGCATGCCGAAGCCAAAGATGCCCGCCACATCGTTACCGGCAAAGACGGCACCATCCTTGTCGTCCTGCAAATGGCGGGCGGCAATGACGGCCTCAACACCGTCGTTCCATACTCCAACGACTATTACCAAAAAGCTCGCCGCCGCATCGGCATTGGCGCAAAAGAAGTTCTAAAAATCAACGACACCATTGGTCTTCATCCCGGCCTCGCTGGTTTCAAAGAGCTTTACGACGCCGGAAGCCTCAGCGTGATTCAAGGCATTGGCTATCCGAACCCAAACCGCTCTCACTTTCGCTCTACTGAGATTTGGCAAACTGCCACCGACGCCGATAAGTTTTCTGATGACGGTTGGATCGGTCGCTACTTTGACAATTGCTGCAAAGGCTCTGACCCGACCGTCGGCATCAGCATCGGCGCGCAAATGCCGCAATCCTTCAACGCGCACAAAGTTAAAGGCATTAGCGTCGAGAGCCCAAAAAACTATCGCTTCGTCAGCAGCGAACACGCCAAGTCCGGCGAGATGGATGCCGAAGAACGGTACTATCGCGAGATGAACGGTCTGGAAGGCGACGCCGATATGGGCAGCATCAGCGCGGTGCGCGGGCCGGTCAAACACGCCGGGTCACCGCTCGATTTCATCGAACGCACCGCCCTCGACGCTCAAGTCAGCTCCGATAAAATTTTGGCAATCAGCCGCAAATTCGAAAGCCGCGCCAAATATCCCGGCTCGCAACTTGCCAATTCCCTCAAGCTTGTCGCCCAACTCATTGGCGGCGGCTTGCCCACCCGTATCTTTTACGTCTCCCAGGGCGGCTACGACACTCACGCGAACCAATTGAATGCCCACGACCGTTTGATGCGCGACCTC
>JAICXV010000494.1 GCA_025934545.1 Verrucomicrobiia bacterium | reverse complement strand
GTTCCAATGGTACGTGGTTCAATGGATCGAGATTGAGAACCGGGCGATGGAATTTTTGCAACGTCATAACTTGCACGATCGCTGTTTCGTCCTTCATTCGCCGCAACACTTGAATGACGTTAACCAGATTCGCGCGATGTTCGAATTTTTCGATCTGCCGCTAAAGAGCGATCAAATCGTGTTATCCGGTCGCCGCAATCAAAGCATCGGATACAAAAGTCTCAACAGCGCGCCTGAAGAGGAGCAATTCGCGCAGGTGATTAGTCGATTGCCTGAACGTTATTTGGAAATTTTCCGGCACAAACCATACAGCAATTTCGGATGGAGCAGCCGGTTGCGCCGTTCGAAGGCCCAACCTAGTTTGCACCATGCGCACTAGAACAATTCGTACTCTGGCCGTGGTTTGCGCGGCGCTTTGTTTCGCGGGATGCCGCACAATGAAGCCATTGCCGGCGGCCGATTTGAAGCAACCCGGCTGGACGGTGCGCGAAGGCCAGGCTGTTTGGAAGCGACAGGCCAATGCGCCGGAAATTGCCGGCGAAATCCTCGTCGCAACACGCAGCGATGGACGCGCCTTTGTACAGTTCAGCAAAAATCCATTTCCGCTCCTGACTGCGCAAAGCACTCCCAAAGGTTGGCAAGTCGAAACACCGACCGAAAACAAATTTTATTCCGGCCACGGCAAACCACCCGCGCGCCTGATTTTTCTTTATATTCCGAAATTGCTCGCCGGTGAACCGCCGCCGAAAGGCTGGACTTATGAAAAGGTCGGCGACGGTTATAAACTGGAAAACCACAGCAACGGCGAGTCGCTCGAGGTTTACTTGAACCAATGAAGCACCCTGCCCTGCAACACCCCGGGCGCTGGCTGTGGTTGCTTCTGCTCGTGCCGGTCGCTATCGGTCTGACGCGCCTGCACATGGATGCCGATGTTTTCAACTTGCTGCCGGCAAATCTACCGTCCGTGCAAGGTTTGCAGATTTATCAAAAACATTTTTCCAATGCGCGCGAACTGATCATCACCATTCAAGGCACCAACGCCGAAACAATCGAAACAGCCGCGCGCACGATTGCTGAAACGTTGCGGCCATTGAGCAATGAAATTGCTTCTGTAACATGGCAGCCGCCGTGGCTCGACCATCCTGAGCAAACCGCCGAACTTGTCGCTTATTTATGGCTCAATCAGCCGCCATCGGTTTTTGCCGAGCTCACCAACAAACTTGCGCCGCAAAATCTCGCGCAGACTTTGCAGACGACGCGCGAGCAATTGGCCACGTCTCTTTCGCCCGAAGACATCGCGCGATCCAGTTACGACCCATTCGGCCTGACTAGATTGCCCGAGAGCGCCTCGGGCGCCGCGCCATCATTCGCGCAAGGCGGCGAAGCATTCAGTTCGCCCGATGGCACGTTTCGCATTCTTTTCGTGGAGTCCGCCGTCGATTTGCAAACCTACCCGCAATGTGACCGTTGGCTGAAATCGATCCAGCCCGCGATCGACTTCGTCGTGTCGCAACTCAACCAAAAACAAAATTCACCATTAAAAATTGGTTACACCGGTCGGCCTGTATTTGTGACGGAAACGGCTGAGGGCATGAAACATGATATCGTGACGTCAATTGGCGGAACCGCCGCGGTCATTGCGATTCTATTTTGGCTGGCCCATCGTCGAGTCAAACCGATGCTCTGGCTGCTGACGTTGCTCGCGCTCATTCTCGGTGCCACGCTTGCTTTGGGTGGTTTGATTTACGGAACCATCAACGCCATAAGCCTCGGTTTCGCCGCAATTTTGCTCGGTCTCGCGGTCGATTATGCGGTCGTTCATTATCAGGAAGCGCTCGCTCACCCTGCTCTATCCATTGCCCAAATTCGCCATGCAATTGCTCCAGCCATTTTTTGGGCGGCCATTACGACGATCAGTGCTTTTTTGGTTTTGAACTTCGGTGGATTGCCAGGGCTCGGACAACTCGGCACGCTCGTTGGCATCGGCGTCGCGTTAGCCGCGAGCATCATGATTTTCGAATATCTGCCGCCGCTGTTTCCAGATCGCAAAGAGCCAAAGCCTGAGGCTGATCTCGCTGACGTTCGCGTCCATTCGAACGAGCCGGTTTCGTCGGGCCGCCGATCTCTCGTGTTCGCGGTTTCGGCGTTGGTGTTAGTTTTTGGTTTCGGAGTCGCGCTTGTCGAAGGTTTGCCAAAAATCGACGCCACCGCGACCGCGCTTCGTCCGAAAAACAGTCCTGCTTACGACGCGCTGGATAACATTCAGAAAAACCTCAACCAACGCGATTCACTTTGGCTCATCGTTGGCGGCAACGATATCACCGACGTCGGCACGAAATTGGATCAAGTCCATGCTGTCCTCGAACGCGCCGAATCGAACAAAGTCGTTACCAGTTCGCTGTTGCCCGTGCAGCTTTGGCCGCGTCCGGCCAATCAAAACGCTAATCGCGCCAATGCGCTCAAGCTTTCGAACGAAGGCCCGTTGCTCCGCAAAACTGCCCTCGAAAATGGATTTGGCGAAACCGCATTGGGACTTTCCGACCTGATGCTGCGGACGTGGCACGATGCCGCTTCGCAAACCAACGTCTACTGGCCGACAAACGACATGAGCCGTTGGATTTTCAACAAAATGTCCGCGCGCACACCCACTAACGAATTTGCGCTAGGACTCATTTACGTCGCGACTAATGTCCCACCGTCCGCGATGGCAAAATTCCAATCCGAATTACCCCAGAATGGAGTTTGGCTTTCTAGCTGGGAAATGTTGGGTGAACAAATTTTTCTGCGCGTCAAAGCGAACATGTGGAAAGTGGTGTTGCCGATGGTCATCCTGGTTCTACTCTCGCTCTCGATGGCCTTTCATCGGAAACGCGAAATTTCGCTCAGTTTAATCGTGCTGGTCATTAGCGGCATGTGCCTGCTCGCCGTGATGCGTCTGACCGGCTGGTCGTGGAATTTGCTAAACTTGATGGCCATTCCTTTGATTCTCGGAACCGGCGTCGATTACAGCATTTTTATGCAACTCGCGTTACGCCGATACGACGGCGATTTGGATCTCGCCAATCGCGCGGTTGGGCGCGCGCTTCTCTTGTGCGGCGGCACCGCGGTGGCGGCGTTCGCTTCCCTGGCTTTTTCCAGTAACGAAGGCATGGCCAGCCTCGGCGAAGTCTGCGCCGTTGGCATCGGTTGCAATATGTTGATCGCCGTCTTTTTACTGCCCATTTGGTGGCAGCAAGTTCGGGGAAAAGAGCGATTGCGGAAAAAATAAAGTGCGAAAGTTTATCTATATGAAACCAATTCGTTCTTTCTGCTGGCTGATCGTGCTC
>JAICXV010000694.1 GCA_025934545.1 Verrucomicrobiia bacterium | reverse complement strand
TAACCGTCGGACCAGCCAAACGTGAATTGGCAGAGGACGGCTGGCGGCAATTCCTGATTAAAGTTCAGAATGACGCTGGTGTAACGGCGCGTCTCAACGTCGAAAGCCCGAATGCGAAGCCACTGCCAAATTCCCCAAAAGAAGATGTGCAAAATCGGTGGCTCGATTTACTGCTGGCCGAAGCCGCGCCAATGCAAACCAATTTGAGCGGACTGCGCCTGGAATATCGCATTGTGTCGCTTTATAGCCGCGACATCGGCAAGCGGGAGGCGAAATTCAGTTTCAATGTCGGAGCTGGAACCGAGGACTTGGCCTCGCGTGGTGAAGCTGATGTGTTGTTCGACTGTTTGCCGGGACAGAAAATTACTTTCCGAATCCTTGACGGAAACCAAAAGCCAACCGCTGGTAGTTTTATTATTCGCGACGGGGCAGGGCGGCTGTATCCGTCGCAAGCGAAGCGCCTGGCTCCCGATCTAGCTTTTCAAAAACAAGTTTATCGCACCAATGGCGAAACAATGAAACTGCCAGTCGGTGTGTATACCGTGCAGTTTTCGCGCGGACCGGAAACAATTCCGGAAGATCGCATGCTTGTTGTGGAACCCAACGCGCACACGGCCGTGTTTACCGCGCACCGGTGGATTGATCCGTCCATTTTTGGTTGGTGGTCAGGTGATCATCACATTCATGCCGCTGGTTGCGCGCATTATAGCAAACCAACTGAAGGCGTGTTTCCTTCCGACATCATCCGCCAGTGCCTCGGCGAAGATTTGAAGATCGGGTGCAATTTGACGTGGGGGCCGTGTTTCGATTTTCAAAAACAATTTTTCTGCGGCGGCATCGACAAGGTCTCGCAATACCCATACTTGCTTCGCTATGACATCGAGGTGTCGGGTTTTGGCTCGCACCAATCAGGCCACCTTTGTTTGCTCGACTTGAAGGACCAGATTTATCCCGGCGGCGATTCTGACAAACATTGGCCCACGCTCGGTTTAAGTATTTTGAAATGGGCGAAAAAGCAGGGCGCAGTCTGTGGCCCGGCCCATTCCGGTTATGGACTTAAAGTCGAAAGCACGAACATTCCCAGTCTTGAAGTCCCTGCCTACAACGGCATCGGCGCCAATGAATACATCGTCGATGTCACGCACGACGTTCCGGACCAGCGCGGGCAACTTGCGCCGGCGGTGGATTTCATTTCGCTCTGTGACACGCCGTATCCCTGGGAACTGACGATGTGGTATCACGCGTTAAACGCCGGTTTTCGGACGCGGTGCAGTGGCGAGACGGATTTTCCGTGCATTTCCGACGAACGCGTCGGCATGGGACGCTCGTATGTGAAGTTGTTTGAGAAAGTCGATTTCGACCAATGGTGCGATGGCATTCGACGGGGCCGTTCTTATGCGAGCGACGGTCGCAGTCACATTATTGATTTTGCCATCGAAGATCGTGGCGTCGGCGAAATGGATTATGATCTTCCGCTCGATAAACCAGGTTCAGTCAGCGTCACCGCAAAAATTGCCGCGTATCTGCCACTCGAACCCGACAAGAATTTGCAAACATTGCCGATCACGAAAAAGCCATTTTGGCATGTTGAACGCGCGCGCATTAGCGACACGCGCGAAGTCCCGTTGGAATTTGTCATCAACGGAAACGTCGTTGCCACGACGAACATTGTGGCTGATGGCCGACTGCGCGCCATTTCATATTCATTGCCCATCAAAGAAAGCTGTTGGGTTGCACTGAGAATTTTGCCGTCATCGCACAGCAATCCGATTTGGATTTCCGTCGGCGGAAAACCATTTGCGCCGCGTCGTAGCAGCGTGGATTGGTGCTTGAAAGGCGTCGACCAATGCTGGTCGCAAAAGAAACAGTTCATCAAAAGCGTGGAGATGGACGATGCGACGGCGGCATACGATCATGCCCGGCAAGTCTACCGGTCCCTGCTCGAAAAATCCGTGGAGTGACCTGTTTATTTTACAGGATACCGCGCCTATTCGCTGGTAATCTGTCCGTTTTTGGGCCATGTTATTTACATGAAGTTCATTCTTTCCACCCATAATTTGACACTCACGAAGGCGATTGAAGATCATCTGCTCTCCCGGTTGGAAAAAATTGATCACATGGACAAATACGTGACCGCGGCGCGGGTCACGTTGGAACACAATCACCTGAAAGTTCCCGAGCGCCAGTTCACCTGTTCGGTGCGG